>JANMJI010000072.1:0-1950 GCA_031371275.1 Betaproteobacteria bacterium | reverse complement strand
TGCGGTGCGTTTTGAAGGCGGCCGGGTTTTCAACGCTGCACAACCCGAGCGCGGCCAGCCCTTCAACCGCATCGCCGCCAACCCGCACTGGGCGCCGGCGATGCTGCCCGACGGTGAACAACCCGGCCTGCGCGAAACCGCGTTCTGGACGCCACCGACGTTGGCCGCGCCCGATGCGCAAGACCGCGTCAACACCTCGGCCTGCTACGGCTTTGTGTTCGACATCTGCGGCCTGGACGTGGACCCCGCCACCGGCCGCGTGGTGGTCGACCGCTACATCACCGCGCACGACGCCGGCACCATCCTGAATCCGGCCTTGGCCGACGGCCAGATACGCGGCGCCTTTGCACAAGGGCTGGGCGCGGCGCTGATGGAAGAGTTTCGCTACGCCGACGACGGCGGTTTCCAAAGCGGCACCTTTGCCGATTACCTGGTGCCGACCGCGTGCGAGGTGCCCGACCCGGTGATCGTGCACCTGCACACGCCCAGCCCCTTCACGCCGCTGGGCGCCAAGGGCCTGGGCGAGGGCAACAACATGAGCACGCCGGTGTGCATTGCCAACGCCATGGCCGACGCGCTGCGGCCGTTGCGCCGCGCCGGTGACGAAGCCGACATCCGTCTGCCGCTGACACCATCGCGCGTGCTGGCGCTGATCGGCGCTGACGAGCCTGCACCACCGGCCACGCTGGGCCGCGCGACCGCGCCGACCGCGCCGCCCGCGCTGGCCGGTGGGCGGGCCTTGCAGGCGCAAGGCACGGTGGATATCGCGGCGGCGCCCGAGCGTGTGTTTGCAGTGCTGCTCGACCCGGTGGCGCTGGCGCGGGTGATCCCCGGCTGCCATGCGTTGCAAACCATGCCGGCCGGTGCGGGTGAGTACCGCTATCAGGCCGATGTCACCGTCGGCGTGGGCCTGGTGAAAGCACGTTATGCGGCGCGCATTGCGCTCACCGACATCGACGCGCCACGTTCGCTGCGGCTGGCCGGTGAAGGCCAGTCGTCGCTGGGCACCGGCGCCGGCAGCGGCACCGTGCGGCTGCAAGCCACGGCCACCGGCACGCGGCTGCACTACGACTACACCGCGCAGGTGGGCGGCAAGGTGGCGGCGGTGGGCAGCCGCATGCTGGAAGGCGCGGCGCGCATCGTGCTGGCGCAGTTGTTTGAATCACTGGGCCGGCAGGCGGTGGCGGGGCCTGGCCACGCGCGGGCGGATGGTGCTGGTGCGTCTGGTGCAGATGCCGCGGCCGTAAATGCCGCCGCAAAACCATCTTTGCTGCAACGCCTGCTGCAAGGTCTGTTGCGCCTTTTCGGGGTCGGCAGATGAAGCCCGCCGCTTTCGACTACCAGCGCATTGAACACGCCGAGGAAGCCGCCAGCGTGTTGGCGCAACTGGGTGAAGACGCACGCATCCTGGCCGGTGGGCAAAGCTTGATGGCGGTGCTGAACATGCGCCTGGCGCAGCCACAGCGGTTGCTGGACATCTCGCGTTCGCAGACTCTGGCGCAGGTGCGCGTGGATGTACATGCGGATGCGCGTGCGGGCAGCGGCGCCCTGCACATCGGCGCCGCGGCCACGCAGGCGGCGGTGGAGTGGCGGCCCGCGCTGGCGCAGGAAGTGCCGTTGCTGGCGCTGGCCTTTCCGCACATCTCGCACTTTCAAATTCGCAACCGCGGCACCGTGGCCGGCAGCATCGCGCATGCCGACCCGTCGGCCGAACTGCCGCTGTGCCTGCTGGCCCTGGGCGGTGAAGTGCTGTTGCGCAGCGCCCGCGCCACCCGCCGCGTGCCGGCCGCAGCCTTCTTCACCGGCATGTTGCTGACGGCGCGCCGTGCTGACGAACTGGTCGAGGCCGTGCGCTTCCCGCTGGCCGTGCCCGGCCAGGGCCACGGCTTTGAAGAATTCGCCGTGCGCCATGGTGACTTCGCCATTTGCGCTGTGGCGGCCCTGGCCGAT
>JANMJI010000400.1:0-3191 GCA_031371275.1 Betaproteobacteria bacterium | reverse complement strand
CTCGGGGATCAACTCGGCCACCCCCATCATCACGTCGGCGCGCGTGAGCCAGGTCTTGCCCTCGCTCATCAACGCGGCCACGCTCTTGCCGTCGCGCGCGCCTTCCATGATCGCAGCGCTGATCAGCGCCACCGCCTCCGGGTAGTTGAGCTTCAGCCCGCGCGCCTTGCGGCGCTCGGCCAGCAGCGCGGCGGTGAAGATGAGCAGCTTGTCCTTCTCGCGCGGGGTCAGTTCCATGAGGTCGCGGTCAGCAGAAGAGGTGCCGAATGCTAGGCGAGATTCGCGTTGCTTGGCATGCGCCTTGCGCCAACTCGGGTCATGAACTCGAACCCGGCGATTGCCGTGCCTGCCGAATTGGGCCGCCCCTCGGTTGGGGCGGCGATGCGCGCACCGGCGGGCACCGCGGCGGTGCAGCAGGTCATCAAGGTCCGGCGCGACTACAACGTAAGCGTCCGGCCGTGGCATCTTGAGTTGAGCCGCTCGACGCCCGAGCATCGCGGCCATGGCGAACATGGTGGATGCGTTTTGCGCGGCGGCGATGGCGTTGGCCGTGCATTGTCTGAGCGTCGGCGCGGCAATCGCCTCGATGCTCAGGCGAGCGGTGGCGTTCGCGACGCGTTGTGCCGACGCGAGCTGTTCGGGTTCATCCGCCGGCCTGCCACTTGTGGGGCAGCAGCTCTTCGATCCGGCTGTTCAATTGCGTCGGCAGCCGGGTCAGCACGTCCTTGAGATAAGCCCAAGGCTCGTGCCCGTTGAGCTTGGCCGACTGCAGCAGGCTCATCACCACCGCGGCGCGCTCGCCGGCCAACTGGCTGCCGATGAACAACCAGTTGCGCCGCCCCAGGGCCCAGGGCCGAATGCGGTTCTCGACGTAGTTGTTGTCGATCGGCACCTCGCCGTCCAGCAGGTATCGCCCCAGCCCCATCCAGTGGTTCAAGCTGTAGTCGATGGCCTTGGCAATGGCGCTGGCGTCGGGCACGCGGGTGCGCTCGAGCTGGAGCCACACATGCAACTCCTCCCACAGTGGCCCGGATCGATCTTGCCGCATCTGCAGCCGCTGGCTGGCGCTCAACGCCTTGGCGTCGGCCTCGATCCTGTACAGCCGGGCCATACGCTGGATGGCCTGCCCGGCAACGACACTGGCATGGGCCTTGACGAGTTCGTCGAACTTCCTCCTCGCGTGAGCAAGGCAATACGCGGTGCTGCGCCCGTGCAGCGACAGCGCGGCGTCGTAGCCGCTGTACGCGTCAACCACGAGCGTGCCTGCCCAGCCCTTCAAGAACTCGAGGGGATATTTACCCGCGCGCCCGGCGCAGAAGTCGAACACCACGCCCGGCTCGGGCTCGAAGGCACCGCGTGCGTAGGCCCACATGTAAGCCTTCAACGTCTTGCCCCCACCGGGGTCGAGCAGCGCAATCGGCGTCTCGTCGGCGTGAACGACGCGCGAGCCGAGCACGAACGCCCGGTGCACGTCATACAGCGGCATCAACTGTGCGCCGGTCTGCCCGCTCCAGGCCGCCAGCGTCGAGCGCGGCGTGTGGATTCCCGCGCGTGCGTTGATCTGCTCTTGGCGGTAGTAGGGGATGTGGTCAACGAAGCGGCTGATGACGGTGTGGGCTTGCAGGCCCGGCGTTGGCAGCGCGTTGTCGAAGACCTGAGGTGCTGCCGGCTCTTGCACCAGCAGTTGGCAGCACTTGCAGGCCCACTTGCCGCGAATCTGGCGCTGCACGAAGAACTGCGCCGGGATGATGTCCAGCCGCTCGCTGATGTCCTCGCCCACGCGCACCATCGGCTGGCCACACTCGGGCGTCGGGCAGCAGGTGTCCTCGGGTTCGATGCGCTGGTCCACGCGCGGCAGGTGCTCCGGAAGTGGCTCGCGTCTGGGCTGGCGGCGGGGCTGCTTGTCGGGTGCACCGGCGCCTGGGGTGGTGTCTGGGGTGGTGCCTTGCAACTGCGCGAGCTGGGCCTCCAGGCTGGCCTGATCGGCAGCACACGTCTCCTCGAACAGCGCGCGCTGCTCGGCGTTCATGGCTTCAGTCTTGGCGCCGAACTTCCAGGCCTTCAGGCGGGCCAGCTGGAAGGTGACGCTGTCGATCTTGGCGTCGCGCCACTTGATGGCCTGGGCTTGCGAGTCGATGCGCTTGCTTTGCTCGCCGATGTGCCTGCTCTGCTCGGCGATGTGTTTGCTCTGCTCGCTGATGTGGGTCAGCATTTGCGCAGCGATTGCGCCCAGCTCATCCGCGCTGAGCGCCTTGAGGTCCTGGGGTTTGATCGCCTGCACATCGAGCATGCCGCATTGTTCAAGCCCGAGGGTCAATTGAACATTGGGTCTTCTTCCAATTGCATTGGATCAAGCGCTGCAGCCTCCTTCACATTCGAGTGATGAGCCGAAGTTGCTCAAGACGTTGCCACGGCAATCCGAGCACCAAGGCGTTGAACTGATCGGTGCTCAATGTGATGGGCGGTGTGCCGACTGATGCGCCGGCTGCGGTGCCAGCTGTCGTGCCGTGTGGCCACTCGAAGCTACCCTTGTTCAGGCGCCGTGCTGCGCACCAGACTCCGAACCCGTCGTGCACCAGGAGCTTGATGCGGGTCGACCGCGCGTTAGCGAAGAGGTAGCCGTGGTAGGCCTGCGCGGCACCAAAGACTTGCACCACGCTGGCCAGCAGCCGCTCGGCCCCGGCGCGCATGTCGATCGGGTGGACCGCCAGCCAGACGGTGTCGATCCGGATCACCGCAGCAGCTCTCGCATCCAGGCCGCGCATTCGGCGGCGGCGGCGCAGGGCCAACTCACGTTGATTGCGGTCGCACCGCGGCGCAGCTCGATGCGGATGTCCGCCGGTGCCGGTGCCGCGGGCGGCAAACCCAGCGGCACGAAGGCCATCGGCGCAGCGGCGCTTGCGGTCGTGGCCAACTGAGCGCCGCTGCGCCGCTCGGCATCAACGACCCAGCGGGGCGCGCCAGGTTGGCGTTGACGCCGTTGGCCATCGCCACGGCAGCGATCGATACGCCAGCTGCGCTGCAGGCCGCGACGACTTGCGCCTTGAACTCGGCGCTGTGTTCGCGCCGGCGTCGACGGCCAGCGCCGACTTCGTTGGAAATAGTGTGCACGTGTCCACCAAGAAACTGAGTGGATACAAGGCTCCTACAAAACTCCGTCGGCATCAAGGTGGGACGGCCAGACGCTTACC
>JANMJI010000173.1:0-11116 GCA_031371275.1 Betaproteobacteria bacterium | reverse complement strand
GAAGACCAAATACCCGGGCGTGGAAACGCTGAAAGTGGCGGTGATGGGCTGCATCGTCAATGGTCCTGGCGAAAGCAAACATGCCGACATCGGCATCAGCCTGCCCGGCACCGGCGAAGCACCGGCGGCACCCGTGTTCATTGACGGGCAAAAGGCCATGACGCTGCGCGGCGAAGGCATTGCGCAGGAATTTCACAAGGTCGTTGAGAGCTACATCGAACGGCGTTTTGGCACGGCCACTGCGGCGCATTGACGCTGCACAAAAAGCCCTTCGCCCCGCTCCTCGAATTCGACCCGGCACGTCACCGTGCCCCAACTTCTCATGGCTGAAAAACTCGCTGCCGTCAAACCTGACGATTCACCGCTGCGCGCGGTGAAGGGCATGAACGACATCCTGCCGCCCGATTCAGCGCGCTGGGAATGGTTTGAAGACACCGTGCGCGCGCTAATGCGCCGCTACGGCTACCTCAACGTGCGCACGCCCATCGTCGAGCCGACGCCGCTGTTTGTGCGCGGGCTGGGCGAGGTGACCGACATCGTCGAAAAGGAGATGTATTCCTTCATCGACAGCATGAACGGCGATGCCCTGACGCTGCGCCCCGAAGGCACCGCTGGCGTGGTGCGCGCGGCGATCGAGCATTCGATGCTGTACGAAGGTGGCAAGCGCCTGTACTACATCGGCGCCATGTTCCGCCACGAACGCCCGCAGCGTGGGCGCTACAGACAGTTCCATCAGGTGGGCGTCGAAGCGATGGGTTTTGGCGGCCCCGATGTCGACGCCGAAGTCATCCTGATGTGCCGCAGCCTGTGGCGCGATCTGGGCCTGGAAGATGTGCGGCTGGACATCAACTGCCTGGGCCAAAGCAGCGAACGCAAGGCCCACCGCGAAGCCTTGATTGCGCACCTGGAAGGCGGCCGTGAACTGCTTGACGCTGAAGCCTTGCGCCGGCTGCACAGCAACCCGCTGCGCATCCTGGACACCAAGAACCCGGCGATGCAAGGGCTGGTGGAAAGTGCGCCCAGGCTGATGAACTACCTGGGCGAAGCCTCGCTGAAGCACTTTGAAGGTGTGTGCGGCGTGCTGGACGCCGCAGGCCAGCCCTACCGCGTCAACCACCGGCTGGTGCGCGGCATGGACTACTACTGCCTGACGGTCTTCGAATGGGTCACCGACCGGCTGGGTGCGCAGGGCACGGTGTGCGGCGGCGGGCGCTACGACGGCCTGTCGGAATTGATGGGCGGCAAGCCCGCACCCGGTATCGGCTGGGGCATGGGCATCGAACGCGTGCTCGATCTTTTGCAACAGGGCGGCGTGCAAGCGCCCCTGCACCTGCCCGATGTCTACGCTGTGGTGCCATCGATTGAAGCCTTGCCCACCGCGATGCAGGTGAGTGAAAGCCTGCGTGCCGCCGGCGTCGCGGTGCTGATGCACGCCGCCGGCAAGGACAGCTGGGGCAGCATGAAGTCGCAGTTCAAAAAAGCCGGCGCCAGCGGCGCCCGCCATGCCTTGATTTTCGGCGCCGACGAGCTGGCGCGCGGCGAGGTGGCGTGCAAGCCGCTGCGCGAAGGTGCTGGCGGCACTTTGACAGCCCAAACGACGCGCAAGCTCGCAGACGTGGCCGCCTGGGCCACTGATCTGCGCAACGCATAATCGCGCACCTTTTTTCCCCTCTGATCTGGCGCCCCGCAACCCATGGCCACACAACTCGACCTGCAAGAGCAGGAGCAACTCGACGCACTCAAGGCGTTCTGGAACAAACAAGGCAATCTCATCACCTGGGCGCTGGTGCTGGCCCTGGGTGCTTTCGCGGCCTGGAACGGCTGGAACTACTGGCAGCGTGAACAAGGCTTGAAGGCCGGCGCGATGTTCGAAGACCTTGATCGTGCGGTGGCCGCGGGCGATGTCGAAAAAACCACGCGTGTTTTTGCCGACATGAAAGAACGTTATGCCGGCACGGCGTTTGCGCAGCAGGGCGGCCTGGCCGCTGCCAAACTGCAAGCCGCCAAAGGTCAGGCCGATGCCGCCAAGGCCAGTTTGGCCTGGGTGGCCGAGAAGGGCACCGAAGAAGAGGTACGCACCATCGCCCGTCTGCGCCTGGCCGCCTTGCAAGCCGACACCCAGCAACTGGACGAAGCCCTGAAGACGCTGGATGCCGCCAAGGCCGAAGGTTTTGAAGCCCTGGTGGCCGACCGCCGCGGCGACATCCTGATGCTGCAAGGCAAGAAAGACGCCGCGCGCACTGCTTACCAAGCGGCCTACAAGACGATGGGCGAGAAGGTCGATTACCGCCGCCTCATTGAAGCCAAGCTGACCGCGATGGGCGCTGCGCCCGACGCCGCCGCAACCTCCAGCGCGGCGAGCGCGGCGGCCACCGCTGCGGGGGCCAAGCCGTGACGCGATGGGGTTTTGGCGTGCGTGCGCTGTGCTGTTCGGCCTTGCTGGCCCTGGCCGCTTGTTCTGCTGACAAGCCGAAGCCGACGCCGCTGGAAACCTTCGACCCCAAGATCACGGGCAGCCAGGTCTGGACCACGCGGGTCGGCAGCATCGGCTTCCCGATGATCCCGGCGGTGCGTGACGGCGTGTTCTATGTCGCATCGGGCGATGGCGATGTGCTGGCCCTGCAGGCCGACACCGGCGACGTGCTGTGGCGCACCAGCGCTGGCGACCGCATCGCGGCCGGGGTGGGCAGCGACGGCCGCTTCACCAGCGTCGTCACGCGCGGCAACGAGGTCGTCACTTTCGACAGCGGGCGTGAGATCTGGCGCAAGCGGGTGTCTTCGGCCGTGGTGACGCCGCCGCTGGTCGCCGGCGAACGCGTGTTCGTGGTCGGTGTCGACCGCGCCGTGCATGCTTTTGACGCGTTAGACGGCCGCCGCCTGTGGGTCTACAGCAAGCCCGGTGATGCGCTGACGCTGGCGCAGGCCAGCGTGGTGGCGCCGTTCAAGAACAACCTGCTGGTGGGCCAGGGCCAGCGGCTGACGGCGCTGGACCCGCTGCGCGGCACGGTGCAGTGGGACGTGTCCATGGCCTCGCCGCGCGGCAGCAACGAGGTCGAGCGTCTGGCAGACCTCATCGGCCCCGCCGTGCGCGTGGGCGACCGTGTCTGCGCCCGTGCCTTCCAGGCCGCCGTGGCCTGCGCCGATGCGGCGCGCGGTGCGCTGCTGTGGTCGCGCAACGTGGGCGGTTTGCAGGCCGTGGCTTCAGACGCCGAATCGGTGATTGGCGCCGATGCCAGCGACCGCATCACCGCCTGGCGGGCCAGCAACGGCGACGTCATCTGGCAAAGCGAAAAGCTGCTGTACCGCGGCCTGAGCGGCGCCGTGGCGCTGGGTTCCAGCGTCGTGTTTGGTGACGCCGACGGTTTTGTGCACTTCCTGGCCGTGGCCACGGGCGAGGCGCAGCTGCGCCTGCCCACCGATGGCAAGCCCGTCGTCGGCACGCCGGTGCTGGCCGGCAACACGCTGCTGGTGACGACGCAGGACGGTGGCCTGTACGGCTTCCGCTCAAACTGAAAGCGCGCTGAGTGAAGCCTGTCATCGCGCTGGTGGGCAGGCCCAACGTCGGCAAGTCGACGCTGTTCAACCGCATCACCAAGAGCCGCGACGCCATCGTGGCCGACTACGCCGGCCTGACGCGTGACCGCCACTACGCCGACGCGCGGCTGGGCGCGCAAGAGTTCATCGTTGTGGACACCGGCGGCTTCGAGCCCGACAAGCCCAGCGGCGTGGTCGCCGAGATGGCCAAGCAAACGCGGCAGGCGGTGGCCGAGGCCGATGCGGTGATCTTCGTGGTCGACGTGCGCGGTGGCCTTTCGGCGCAAGACCATGACATTGCCCGCTACCTGCGCACCCAGCAAAAGCGCGTCTTCCTGGCCGCCAACAAGGCCGAGGGCATGCAGGAATCGCCGCTGCTGGGTGAGTTTCATGAACTGGGTATTGGGCAGCCACACCCGGTGTCGGCAGCCCACGGGCAGGGCATACGCAGCCTGCTGGAAGCCGCGCTGCAAGGCTTTGTTCCTGATGAAGAGATCTACGGCGACGGCCCCGACGACCACCGCCCGGTGCGCCTGGCCGTGGCCGGGCGGCCGAACGTCGGCAAGAGCACATTGATCAATGCCTGGCTGGGCGAAGAACGGCTGGTCGCCTTCGACCAGCCCGGCACCACGCGAGACGCCATCCATGTGCCTTTTGAGCGCGACGGCCGCAAGTTCGAACTCATAGACACGGCGGGCCTGCGCCGCAAGGGCAAGGTCTTCGAGGCCATAGAGAAGTTCTCGGTGGTGAAGACGCTGCAGGCCATTGCCGACGCCAACGTCGTGGTGCTCTTGCTTGACGCGACGCAGGGCGTCAGCGACCAGGACGCGCACATCGCGGGCTACATCCTTGAATCAGGCCGCGCCGTGGTGCTGGCCGTGAACAAGTGGGACGCCACCGACGACTACCAGCGTCAGACGCTGCAACGTTCCATCGAAAGCCGGTTGTCGTTTCTGAAGTACGCGCCAGTGCTGCACATCTCGGCCATCAAGCGCACCGGCCTGTCGGCGGTGTGGAAAGCTATTCAGCAGGCCCATGCTTCGGCCACCGTGAAGATGAGCACGCCGGTGTTGACGCGGCTGGTCATCGAAGCTGCTGAACACCAGGCGCCACGCCGCGAAGGGCGTTTCCGCCCGAAGATGCGTTACGCCCACCAGGGCGGTATGAACCCGCCGCTGGTGGTCATCCACGGCAGCGCGCTGGACCGCGTGCCAGACAGCTACAAGCGCTTTCTGGAAGGCCGTTTGCGCGAACACTTCAAACTTGTGGGCACGCCGGTGCGCATTGAAATGCGCTCGGCCAAGAATCCTTTTGACGACAAGGGATGACCTGAAACCGTCATCCGCACCCAACGGCCACCCCAGCAGGGCCAAACACACAAAGCCGTGCTCAAAAACGGCCCAGGGCCCTGTGATAACGTGGATGCTTCGTCGTATCCAACACGGAGAATATCGTGAGCAACAAAGGCCAACTTTTGCAGGACCCCTTCCTGAACCTGCTGCGCAAAGAGCATGTGCCGGTGTCGATTTACCTCGTCAACGGCATCAAGCTGCAAGGCCACATCGAATCATTCGACCAGTATGTGGTGCTGCTGCGCAATACCGTGACGCAGATGGTTTACAAGCACGCCATCTCCACCGTGGTGCCCAGCCGGGCGGTGAACTTCCACGCCAACGAACCCGGCGAGCAGCCCGCACCTTGAGCGTCGGCGACCTGCAACCCACCCCTTGAGTTCCGCTTCAGCCTCGGCCCCCGGGCGCGGCGCCGAGCCCACGCGCGCGGTGCTTGTCGGCGTGGATATCGGTGGCTCACCGAACTTCGACGACAGCCTTGAAGAACTGGCCTTGCTGGCCGCATCGGCCGGCGATGTCGCGGTGGCGCGTGTCACAGCCCGCCGCCGTGCGCCCGACCCGGCTTTGTTCATAGGCAGCGGCAAGGCCGACGAGATCAAGGCGCTGGTGGCGGCCACGGCGGCCCACGGTGTCATCTTCGACCAGAACCTGAGCCCCGCACAGCAGCGCAACCTGGAACGTCATCTGGGCGTGCCGGTGGCCGACCGCACCGGGCTCATCCTGGACATCTTTGCCGACCGCGCGCAAAGCCACGAAGGCAAGCTGCAGGTGGAACTGGCGCGGCTGCAGTACATGGCCACCCGCCTGGTCGGCCGCTGGAGCCACCTGGAACGCCAACGCGGCGGCATAGGCACCCGCGGCGGCCCGGGTGAAGCGCAGATCGAGCTCGACCGCCGCATGATCGGCGAGCGCATCAAGAGCGTCAAAGAGCGGCTGGAAAAGGTCAAACGCCAGCGCGGCACACAGCGCAAGGCGCGCGAGCGGCGCGGCACTTTCAGCGTGTCTTTGGTCGGCTACACCAACGCTGGCAAGAGCACGCTGTTCAACAACCTGGTAAAGGCCAAGGCTTACGTCGCCGACCAGTTGTTTGCGACGCTGGACACCACCACCCGTTCGTTGTGGCTGGGCGAGGCTCAGGCATCGGTGTCCTTGTCAGACACCGTGGGCTTCATACGCGACCTGCCGCACAAGCTGGTTGAAGCCTTCCGCGCCACGCTGCAGGAAGCCGTCGATGCCGACCTGTTGTTGCATGTGATCGATGCCGCCAGCCCGCTGCTGACCGAGCAGCAGGCCGAGGTCGACCGTGTGCTGCAAGAGATCGGCGCCGAGGGTGTGCCGCAGCTGCTGGTCTACAACAAGTGCGACCTGCTGGAAGATTCACAGCAGCCGCGTGAAGCGGCCGACTGGATTGAAGTGCACCCCGGTGTGCGGCGGCAGCGCGTGTTTGTCAGCGCGCGCACCGGCCAGGGCCTGGGCCGCTTGCGCCAGGCGATTGCAGAAACCGCGCTGGCGCGCTTGAACGCGAGCGCAAGAACCCCATCTTTGACCCTGCCCGATGGCACACCCGCCGTCGCCCCGCTGCCAGGCCCCGTGCCTGCGGCAGCCCACTGAACGTCGTACCCGACCGCACCCGCATGCGCGAAGCCCATATCCCCCATTTCACCGAACGGCTGGCCGCTGCCAGCCAGGCCTTGCGCGCGCTGCTGGTGGGCGCGGTGCTGCGCCGGCGCTTGCCGCCGGTCGCTGGCGGTTCACTGACCTTCAACAACCGCAACGACGGCCCGCCCGACCTGGACGAACTCTGGCGCGATTTCAACCGCAAGCTCAGCGGTTTGTTTGGCGGCAAGGGCGGCGGCGGCGGCGCTGGCCGCGGGACCGATGAACGTCCGCCGGGCGGCCCCTTCCAGCCCGACATCAAGAGCGCCGGCATTGGCGCCGGCCTGATCGCCGCGGTGGCCGTGCTGATCTGGCTGGGCAGCGGGTTTTTCATTGTGCAAGAAGGCCACCGCGCCGTGGTCGCCACCTTTGGCAAGTTCAGCTCGGTCAAAGACGCCGGCTTTCAGTGGCGCTTTCCGTACCCGGTGCAGGCCCACGAGATCGTCGCCGTGAGCCAGCTGCAGTCGGTGGACGTGGGCCGCAATTCGGTGGTCCAGGCGACGGGCTTGAAAGACTCGTCGATGCTGACGCAGGACGAAAACATCGTCGACATCCGCTTCACCGTGCAGTACCGCCGTGCCGATGCACGCGCCTACCTGTTCGAGAACAACCGCCCCGACGACGCGGTGGTGCAGGCGGCCGAATCGGCAGTGCGTGAAATCGTCGGCCGCAGCCGCGTCGACCAGGTGCTGTACGAGCAGCGTGATGCCATCGCCGCCGAGCTGGTGAAGGCCATACAGGCGCAGCTGGACAGGCTGAAGGCTGGCATCGTGGTGGCCAACGTCAACATGCAAAACGTGCAGGTGCCCGACAGCGTGCAGTCGGCATTCAATGACGCTGTGAAGGCCACCGCCGACCGCGACCGCTTCAAGAACGAAGGCCAGGCCTACGCCAGCGACGTGATCCCGAAGGCGCGCGGCACGGCTTCGCGGCTGCTGGAAGAATCAGAAGGCTACCGTTCTCGTGTAGTGGCACAGGCCGAGGGTGACGCGCAGCGTTTCCGCTCGGTGCTGGCCGAATACCAGAAAGCACCGGCCGTGACGCGGGACCGTCTGTACCTTGAGACGATGCAGCAGGTGTATTCCAACGTCACCAAGGTGATGGTCGACAGCCGCGCGGGCTCGAACCTGCTGTACCTGCCGCTGGACCGCCTGCTGCAACAAGCGCCGGCAACCGCGGCCACGCCAGGCGCGGTGACCGTGGTGCCCGCACCCAGCGCGGTCGACCCCACTGGCACGCAAAGCGTGGACATCCGTTCACGCGACGGTGCGCGCACGCGCGACCGCGAAGGCCGGTGAGCGCCTAGGAAACCGACATGAACCGCATTGCCCTCACCATCGCCGGCGCACTCATCGCGCTGATGCTCGCCGCCAGCACCTTGTTCATCGTCGACCAGCGCCAGGTCGGCGTGGTCTACGCCCTGGGCGAGATCAAGGAAGTCATCAACGAACCCGGCCTGCACTTCAAGCTGCCGCCACCGTTCCAGAACGTGGTGTTCCTTGACAAGCGTGTGCAGACGCTGGACAGCCCCGAAACCCGCCCCATCTTCACCGCTGAAAAGAAGAGCCTGGTGATCGACTGGCTGGTGAAATGGCGCATCACAGACCCCAAGCAATTCATCCGCAACAACGGCGTCGATTTCCGCAACCTGGAAAGCCGGCTGTCGCCAGTGGTGCAGGCCGCCTTCAACGAAGAGGTGACCCGGCGTGACGTGCGCGGTGTGCTTTCCACCGAACGCGAGAAGGTCATGAAGGATGTGCGAACGCGCCTGGCCGACGAAGCCAAGGCCTTCGGCATCGACATCGTTGATGTGCGCATCAAGCGCGTGGACTTCGTCGCCGACATCACCGACTCGGTCTACCGCCGCATGGAGTCAGAGCGCAAACAAGTGGCCAACGAACTGCGGTCACAAGGCGCGGCCGAAGGCGAAAAAATACGCGCCGACGCCGACCGCCAGCGTGAAGTCATCATTGCCGAGGCCTACCGCGACGCGCAAAAAATCAAGGGCGAAGGCGACGCCAAGTCGTCGGCGTTGTATGCCGACGCCTTCGGCCGCGACGCCAACTTCGCGCAGTTCTACCGCAGCCTGGAAGCCTACCGCGCCACCTTCAGAACCAAGGGTGACGTGATGGTGCTCGACCCCAGCAGCGAGTTCTTCCGCGCCATGCGCGGTGGCGCAGCGCCAGGCCTTGCGGCGCCAGCCAAGAAGTAGGCCGCTGCACAGCGCCCGCGGTTTTCTGGCCCCGCACAGCCAACGGCCGATGGGCGACTTGTTGCTTGGCGCGCTGGGCCTGATGCTGGTCTTCGAAGGGCTGCTGCCTTTCCTGAGTCCGGGTGCATGGCGTGCGGCCTTCGAGCGCGCAACCAAGATGTCTGACGGCCAGATTCGCTTCATCGGGCTGACCAGCATCGTCATCGGCGTTGCGCTGCTGGCTTTGTGGCGTTGAACCCCTGATCGCCGACAAGCCCCCCCATACAATGCCGGTTTTAACCCCGGTGCATTTCATGCTCTCTGCCTGGCTGCTGCCCGAGCACATCGCCGATGTGCTGCCCGCCCAGGCGCGGCGGGTCGAAGACTTGCGCCGGGCGTTGCTGGACCGTGCGCGCGGCTATGGCTTTGAGCTGGTCATGCCGCCTCTGCTGGAACACCTCGAATCGCTGCTCTCAGGCACCGGCCGCGAACTTGATCTTCAGACCTTCAAGCTGGTCGACCAATTGAGTGGCCGCATGCTGGGTGTGCGCGCCGACACCACGCCGCAGGCCGCACGCATTGACGCCCATTTGTTGAACCGCGAAGGCGTCACGCGTCTGTGCTACTGCGGCCCGGTGCTGCACACGCGCCCGGCCGGTCTTTCGGCCACGCGCGAACCGCTGCAGTTCGGCGCCGAGATCTTTGGCCACGCCGGCCTGGAAGCCGACCTGGAAGCGGCCGAGTTGGCGCTGGACTGCTTGCAGGCTGCGCAGGCTGGGCCGCTGGTCATAGACCTGGCCGACGCGCGCGTCTTGCGCGGTGTGCTCGCCGGCGTGCCGATGGAAGCCGCGCAGTTGCAGGATGTGGTGCAGGCGCTGTCGGAGAAAGACGCGTCAGCGCTGGACACGCTGACCCGCGGCGTCGCCGCACCGGCCCGCGAAGCGCTGCGCGCGCTGCTGCGCCTGTACGGCGGCGATGAGGTGATAGCCGCCGCGCGCCGGGCCTTGCCGCAGCGCCCTTTGATCCAGGCCGCACTGGATCAATTGCAGTGGCTGGCCGCCCATTTGCGCAGCGCCTATCCGGCTTTGCGCATCGGTTTTGATTTGTCCGACATGAGCGGCTACGCCTACTACAGCGGCGCGCGCTTTGCGGTCTACGGCGCCGGTTCCAGCGACGCCCTGGCCCGCGGCGGCCGCTACGACGAAGTGGGCGCCGTGTTCGGCCGCAACCGCCCGGCGGTGGGCTTCAGCCTCGACCTGAAAACCTTGTCTGAAGTAGCAGGGCCTTCGCCCGTGCCCACCGCCGTGCGTGCGCCCTGGGGCGAAGACGCGAGCCTGCGCGCTGCGGTGCGCCGCCTGCGCGAAGCGGGTGAAACCGTGCTCGCCATGCTGCCCGGCCACGAACTTGAAGCCCAGGCTTTTGACTGCGACCGCGAACTGGTGCAAGCCAATGGCCAGTGGCTGTTGCAGGCCCTGGCCGCATGCGCGGTTTCCAGCCCCACTTCTTGAACACTCTCTAAGGATTCCCAGAACATGCAAGCAGCCATCCGGCCTGGTGCGGGCCGCAACGTGGTGGTGGTCGGCACCCAGTGGGGCGACGAAGGCAAGGGCAAGATCGTCGACTGGATGACCGACAACGCGCAAGGCGTGGTGCGCTTCCAGGGTGGCCACAATGCAGGCCATACGCTGGTCATTGCAGGCCGCAAGACGGCCTTGCAGCTCATTCCCAGTGGCGTCATGCGTGAAGGTGTGGCCTGCTACATCGGCAACGGCGTGGTCGTCGACCCGGCGCACATGCTGTCGGAAATCGAGCGTATCGAAGCGCTGGGCATTGACGTGCGTTCGCGCCTGTTTCTGTCAGAAGCCTGCCCGCTGATCCTGCCCTTTCATGTCGAGTTGGACCGTGCCCGCGAAGCACGCCGTGAAAGCAGCGGCAGCGGCAAGATCGGCACGACCGGCAAGGGCATAGGCCCGGCCTATGAAGACAAGGTGGCGCGCCGCGCGCTGCGTGTGCAAGACCTGAAGCACCCGGCGCGGCTGGAAAACAAACTGCGCGAACTGGTGGAATTGCACAACACCGAATTGGCCTATCTCGATGCGCCCACGCTGACATGGCAGCCGATGCTGGAAGGCGCACTGCGCGCCGCGGAGCAGTTGCGCCCGCTGATGGCCGACGTGGGCTACCGCCTGCACAAAGCCCATCTGGCCGGCGACAACCTGCTGTTTGAAGGCGCGCAGGGCACGCTGCTGGACATCGACCACGGCACCTACCCGTTTGTCACCTCCAGCAACTGCGTCGCCGGCAACGCGGCGGCGGGTTCGGGCGTGGGCCCGGGCATGCTGCATTACGTGCTGGGCATCACCAAGGCCTACACCACGCGGGT
>JANMJI010000160.1:0-10363 GCA_031371275.1 Betaproteobacteria bacterium | reverse complement strand
GTGGAACGTGTGAAGACACTCACGCCGCGCGCGTTCGCGACCAAGGTGCTGACGAGCTACCGCATCGTGCTGCCGGTCAACGAAGCCAACAACGAGGATCGCGACACCGAGCGCGCTGCGCTGATCGAAGACGTGATGCGGCGCGAGCGGGGCACACGTGGCCAAGTCATGATGCCCGCGTGGCAAGCCGACCCCACGGTGAACGCGCATGTGCTGGATTTGTTCGCCTATCTCACTGCGCGCGCCGACGGCAAGCTGGGGCCGGGCGAGCCCAAGTTGTGGCTGGCGGCCCAACGCTAGGCGAAATTTCAGGCGGCCTCACAACGTGCCCAACGCCACATCAGGAAATGCCCAATGAAAATCCTTGTACCCGTCGACGGCTCCGAGCCCGCGCTGGATGCCGTGCGCCACGCCTTGCACCTGCGCCGTGAAGGGCTGCAAGCCAGCTTCGTATTGGCCACCGTGCAGGAACCGACCTTCCTGTACGAGATGATCCTGGCGCCTGATGCCGCAGTGCTGGAAAGCGCAACCGGCGCGGCTGGAGCGCGCGCGCTGCAGAGCGCCGAAGCGCTGTTCAACGCTGCCGGCGAGCCCTACGAGCGCGAGATCGCATCGGGCTATCCCGCCACCGCATTGATCGAAGTTGCCGAACGCTACGGCTGCGACGCCATCGTCATGGGTGTGCGGGGCATGGGCGTCTTGCGCAGCGCACTGATGGGCTCAGTGTCGCAGGCAGTGCTGCATGCGTCGAAGCTGCCCATCACCATCGTCAAGCATGCCCAGGCCGATGACACCGATTGACGGTGGCTGGCAGCGCTGGCCGGCAACCGCCTGAGCGGCCTGGCCGCACACCTTGATCTTTGACGGAGTGCCATTCGATGCCCATGCAGATCACCTTCCTGGGTGCCGCCGACACCGTCACCGGGTCCAAGCACCTGGTCAGCATTGAGGGCCAACGCATCTTGCTCGACTGTGGCCTGTTCCAGGGTTTCAAGGTGCTGCGCGAACGCAATTGGGCAGCGTTTCCGGTCGCCGTCAA
This sequence comes from Betaproteobacteria bacterium, assembly GCA_031371275.1. Lineage (GTDB taxonomy): Bacteria > Pseudomonadota > Gammaproteobacteria > Burkholderiales > Burkholderiaceae_C > Rubrivivax. The sequence goes on along the minus strand of JANMJI010000160.1, from coordinate 9,324 downwards.
GGACATCGACGCGGTGGTGCTCAGCCATGCCCACCTGGACCACTGCGGTTACCTGCCATCGCTGGTCAAGCAGGGCTATGCCGGGCCGGTGTATGCATCGGCGGCCACACGCGACCTGTGCGAAGTGCTGCTGTTGGACAGCGCCAAGCTGCAGGAAGAAGACGCACGGCGTGCCAACAAGTACGGCTATTCCAAACACGAAACCGCCATGCCGCTTTACGGTCTGGCCGACGCCAGACGGGCGATCGCGAAGATCACCCCGATAGCCGCCGGGCGTGAAGTTTCGCTGGGCCCCGTGCGCATCGCATTGACACCCGTCGGCCACCTGCTGGGCGCGTGCGCCGTGACGCTGCGTGCGGGCGGCGAATGCCTTGTCTTCTCTGGCGATCTTGGGCGCAGTGACGACGTGCTGATGCCGCCGCCGCAGACCGTGACGCAGGCCGATGTGCTGCTGATCGAGTCGACCTACGGCAACCGCAGTCACCCGGCCAATGACGCTGACCAGCGCCTGGGCGCCATCATCCGGGCCACCGTGCAGCGCGGCGGTTCGGTGCTGCTGCCATCGTTTGCGGTGGGCCGTGCGCAGGCGTTGTTGCACAGCTTGCAGACGCTGCGGGCTGCGGAAGAAATTCCGCGCGACATGCCGGTGTACCTGGACAGCCCGATGGCCATCCAGGCCACCGCGCTGTACCGACGCCACCGGCGGCTGTTGCGACTGAGTTCGCGCGAAGCCGGCGCCTTGACAGACGGTGTGACGCTGGTCACGACACCGCAGCAGTCAGAAAAACTCACACGCGCGCGCTACCCGTGCGTGATTATTTCGGCCAGCGGCATGGCCACTGGCGGCCGCGTCCTGCACCACCTGGAGGCCATGGCGCCGAACCCGCAGAACCACATCGCATTCCCCGGCTTCCAGGTCGCGGGCACGCGCGGTGCCAAGCTGGTGGAAGGGGCCAGCGAGGTGAAGATTCACGGTGAGTATGTGGCGGTCAAGGCCGAGGTCAGCCAGCTGGAAGGCTACTCGGGCCATGCTGACGCGAACGGGCTGATGGCGTGGATGCGGGCCATAGCAACTGCACCGCGCCAGACCTTTGTTGTGCACGGCGATGCCGAGGCCGCAGACACCTTGCGCATGCGCATCAAGGACGAACTGGGCTGGACGGTACGTGTGCCCGAACACCTGTCAACGTGGTCTGTCTGATCGCCCGTGCGGATTGGAAGTTAGGGCTGCCAGTAGGGGCTGCCAGTAGGGGCTGACAGCAAGGGCTGAAAAACGGCGGAGGTGCTTTGGCTTCAGCTTTGATCGACACCTGGGCCACGGCCCAGGGCCTGGCCGCCGCACTCACCGTGGGCCTGCTGATTGGCGTCGAGCGTGGTTGGCGTGACCGCGACCTGGCCGATGGCGCGCGCGTGGCCGGCTTGCGCACTTTCTCGCTGGTCGGTTTGCTGGGCGGTGTGCTCGCGGTGTTGCCAGACGAGTTCGGCGCGGGGCCGCTGCTGGGCGGCGTGCTGGGGTTGTCGCTGTTGCTCGCGGTGTCGTTTCATGAAGCGGCCAGGGCTTCGGGCAATCTGAGCATCACCACAGCGGTGGCCATGCTGCTGACCTTGGTGCTGGGTGCCTTGGCCGCACGCGGCGCACCAGCGCAGGCCCTGGCGGCTGCTGTCGTGGTGGCGGTGCTGCTGAGCCTGAAGCCCACGCTGCACCGTGGCTTGCAATGGCTGCAACACCGCGAATTGACGGCAGCGTTGCAACTGCTGGTGCTGTCTCTGGTGATCCTGCCTAACTTGCCAGATGCAGGGGTTGGCCCCTACCAGGCGCTGAACCCGTACCGGTTGTGGTGGGCCGTGGTGTTGATTGCCGCGCTCTCGCTCGCGGGCCACCTGGCGATGCGCATCACCGGCGCGCAGCGCGGCCTGTTTTGGACCGGCGTGCTCGGGGGCCTGGCGTCGTCGACAGCGGCCACGCTGGCGCTGGCCCGCTATGCGAAGGCGCAGCCCGCGCTGGCCGAATCCGCTGCCGCAGGCGCGCTGGCAGCCTGCGGGGTGATGTTTCTTCGCATGCTCGTGCTGGTGGCATCGGTGCAACCGGCGCTGCTGCGGCCAGTGGCTGCGCCGCTCGCCGCGGCCGGGGTGGTGCTGCTCTTGCTGGCCGTGTGGCAGTGGCGCAGGCGCTCAACGCAAGGCGTGTCAGCGCAAGAGCTTGCGCCGGTGGCCGCGTTCGACCTTGGCACCGCGCTGGGCTTCGGCGCCTTCCTGGCCGTCATGGCCGTGCTCGTCCCGGCGGCCCGGCAGGCTCTGGGTGCACCGGGCATCTATGCAGTGGCGGCGTTGGCTGGCCTGGCGGACGTGGATGCGACAGTGATCTCCTTGGCGCACCTGCAAAGTGCCGGCGGCCTGAACGCAGTCACCGCCGTGCTGGCCATTGGCGTGACCACGGTTGCCAACATGGTCACCAAAGCACTGATCTCGTGGAGACTGGCTGGCGCTGTGCTCGGCTGGCCGGTGCTGCGTGGCTACCTTGCGGCCCTGGCCCTGGGTGCGCTGGCGCTGGGGTGGTCGGTGCCGGCTTGACCGATTGATGACTGCTTGATGACGTGATGACGTGATGGCGCGATGGCGCGATGGCGTGATGACGCGATGACGGTCGCATGCGTTGACGGGGATCAAGTGCTGACTTGGCGGTTCGCATAGTCTGCTTGTGAACCCCAGGAGAAGACCATGGCGATGATGAAAGCAGCAGTGTTTGTGGAGCCCGGTCGCATCGTGCTCGAAGACAAACGCATACCCGATGTCGGCCCGCTGGATGCGCTGCTGAAGGTCAGCACGACCACCATCTGTGGCACCGACATCCACATCCTCAAAGGCGAATACCCGGTGGCGCGCGGCCTGACGGTCGGCCACGAGCCGGTCGGCGTCATTCACAAGCTGGGCTCGGCCGTGCAGGGCTACAGCGAAGGTCAGCGCGTCATCGCCGGCGCCATCACGCCCAGCGGCTACAGCAACGCCTGCCAGTGCGGCTACGGCTCGCAAGACGGGGCCGGCACGGCGCACGGCTGGAAGCCGCTGGGTGGCTGGAAGTTCGGCAACACCATTGACGGCTGCCAGGCCGAATACGTGCTCGTTCCCGATGCCATGGCCAACCTGGCCGCGGTGCCTGACGGGCTGAGCGACGAACAGGTGCTGATGTGCCCGGACATCATGTCAACCGGCTTTGGCGGCGCTGAGCGCGCCGGCATTCGCATCGGCGACACCGTGGCCGTGTTCGCGCAGGGGCCGATAGGGCTGTGCGCCACGGCCGGCGCCAAGCTGAGCGGCGCGACCACGGTTATCGGCGTCGACCGCCTGGGCAACCGCCTGGAAATCGCGCGCCAGATGGGCGCCGACCATGTCATCGACAGCAGCCGCGTCGACCCGGTCGCAGAGATCATGCGGTTGACCGGCGGGCGTGGCGTCGACGTTGCCATCGAAGCCCTGGGCACGCAGGCGACGTTCGAGGCCTGCCTGCGCGTGTTGCGGCCCGGCGGCACCTTGTCCAGCCTGGGTGTCTATTCCACTGACATCACCATTGCGCTGGGCGCCTTCGCGGCCGGGCTGGGCGACCACCAGATCGTGACCACGCTGTGCCCGGGCGGCAAGGAACGCATGCGCCGGCTGATGTCGGTCATCCAGTCAGGCCGCGTCGACCTCAGCCCGATGGTCACGCACCGCTTCAAGCTCGATGACATCGAAAAGGCCTATGCGCTGTTCGGGCACCAGCGCGACGGGGTGCTGAAGGTGGCGATCACGCCCTGACGCGCATGGGCGCGCGTTTGCGGGTGGGTGCCCTCAGCGCGCGGTGATGCCAGCGCGCCGAAGTTGCGCGCGCAGGTCTTCGATCTCGTCGATCAAGTCCAGCATCACAGCCACACTTTGCAAGTTAGCCTCGAAGTCGCGCTGCAGGCGGCAGATGCGCCGCACGCGGGCCAACTCTTCGCCACCGAAGCGCCAGTCTGTCTGCAAGAAAGGCTGCAAGACAGGCTGCAGGCCGGGCTGCCGGGCGACGGGCTGCAGCAGTCCTTCATCGACCAGCAAGCAGACAAATTCTGCGGGTGTGCCGCAGGCCGCAGCGAAGGCATCCAGTTCGAGCGCGTGTTCGCCGGTCAGGCAAACGCCAAGGGCTTTGAGGACAGTGTTCATGTTGCGGCTCCTGGCGTGGCGCGCGGGTCGAAAGCCAAATCGATAGCCATCTGGCGGTATGCGGCGCGTGCCTTGTCGTCGCCGGCTGGCGGCAGCACCAGTTCGAGCAACACGTAGAGGTCGCCAGCCAGCTTGCCAGGAGCATTGCCAGCCACGCCTGCAGGGATGCCGCGTCCGCGCAGGCGCAGTTTGCGGCCGGTCTGCGAGCCGGCAGGCACGCTCATTTCGACCGGGCCATCGGGTGTGGCCACGTTCACGGCGGCACCCAACGCAGCTTCCCAGGGCGCCACCCGCAGCGTGACGTACAGGTCGCGCCCGTCCACCCGCCAGTGCGCGTGCGGTGCAAATTCGACCTCCAGGTACAGGTCGCCATGTGTGCCCTGTACGCCCTGTGCGCCATTCCCCCAGCCGGGTGAGCCCTGCCCCGCCAGGCGGATCTGTTGGCCGGCGTGGATGCCCTTGGGGATGCCGACCTGCAGCGTGCGCTCGCGCAGCGCGATGTGGCCCGCGCCGTCCATCTCTGGGCTGTGCAGCGTGATCTGGCGTGTCGCGCCATGGAAACTGTCTTCCAGCGGCACCACGATCTTGGCGTGGTGGTCCTGCCCGCGGCGCGTACGGGGCTCGGCCGCTTCACCCGATGCAGCGGCACCGTGGTCTGCCCCACCGCGTGCGCCATCGCGCCCACCGCCGCGACGGGCGGCGCCAAACAGCGCCTCGAAGAAAGCACTGTGATCGGCCGCGCTGCCTGACGCACCACCGAACGCACTACCGGACGCACCACCGGCCGTGTCAGGCCCGCCGCTGAATTCGAAGCCGGTGTCCCAGCCCGGGGGTGGCTGGAACGCCTGGCCACCGTGGGCGCCGTGTCCACCCTGGCCCACGCTGTCGTAGGCGGCACGTTTGTCCTTGTCGCGCAGCACTTCGTTGGCCTCATTCAATTCCTGCATGCGCGATTGCGCGCCGGGCGACTTGTTGATATCAGGGTGGTGCTTGCGTGCGAGGCGACGAAAGGCTTTCTTGATGTCGTCGTCGCTGGCGCTGCGCTCGACGCCAAGTGTCTTGTAGTAGTCCTTGAATTCCATGGCGGGGTACGGGTACGGGCAGGGGTCCTGGCAACTGCTGGCGCGGTCAGGCGACGGTGCTCAGAAGCACCGCTTGCAGCACAAAGCGGCGCTGGTCCAGCGGTGGGCTGTTGCCGCCGAGCAAAGCGTCGAGTTTGGCGGTCGGGTGGCGCTGCGATGCGACGGCATCAAAGACCGGCACGCCAGCGTCAATGCCCAACTGGTGCACCAGATCGGCTGCCATGCCCTGACACTCGACGGCGTCGTACAAGCGGCCCAGCATGCGCGCGGTGTGCAGCACCTCCAGCGGCGTGCTCAGCTCGGTCAGGCTCGGCCGGATGTGCGCCACATGCGCGCCCAATTCCACCGCCGCGCGGCGAAACAGCGCCGCTTCGCCGCTGGGGTCACTGCCACTGTCGCTGTCGCTGTCGTTGTCTGCCTCGCACATCAGACCGAACTTGCGCCCGCGCAGCAAAGCCCGCAAGTCGCCGGTTTGTGCAGCGAGTTGAAGGGCGCGGGCGTTGTCGAGTACGAAAGCCACGTCGCGTGGCGCGATCGGGTCGAAGGCCAGCAGGCCGTGGTGGCTCAGAGTGGTGTGCATGTGGCAAGGGCGTGCAGCGCGCATCGGCAAATGCACGGTGAAACCAGTCTAGGCCGGCGATGCTTGCGGGCCTTGATGTGCGTCAACCTGGCGTGTGCTGCTTGCGCCGCGCTGCGCCGTGTTGGCTTGATACCGGCCGGACACACACCGTTCACGCAATGTCACCGGGCGACACGCGCGGTTGGCATGGCGTTGTTCTTCGGTCGCCAAGATTCGTTTCTGCACCCATGCCAAGGCGCAAAAAAGCGCAAACGCAACAACGCGACCCGAACCGAGCAGGAGACCCAGATGCTGAACACCGCCACCTCTACCGCCCCTTCGCTGGTGCCTTTCAGCACAGCACCGAACTTCGTTCGCGCCGCGCTGGCCAGGGCCGCCGCTGGGCCTGCATCGGGTGCCGTTTGCCCCGGCCACGTCGCCGACATACTCGAAGCGCTGCACGACACGCTCGCGCCGCAGCGGCGCGTGGTGCATACCGGCGACGTGGCCTATCGCGGTGGTGACAGCTTCGGCTGCCTGTACATCCTGAACTCGGGCTTCTTCAAGATCGTCAACCAGTCGGCCGACGGGCGCGAACAGGTCGTCGGCTTCAAGTTTCGCGGCGACTGGCTCGGCTTCGACGGCATTGCGCGCGGCCACTATGCCTATGACGCGATAGCCATGGACACGGGCGAAGTCTGGGCCATTCCGTATGCCGCGTTGATGGCGGCCTGCATCCATCAACCAGCGCTGCTTGCGGTGTTGCACGAAGCCATGAGCCGCGAGATTGCCCCTGACCGGGATTCGCTGATGTCTGTCTGCACCTTGCCCAGCGATGCGCGGGTGGCCGACTTCCTGTGCTACTGGGCCGCGTCTTTGGCCGATCGTGGCTTGCGCACCGACCAGTTCACGCTGCGCATGACGCGCGCCGAGATCGGCAATTACCTTGGCATGACGCTCGAGACCGTGAGCCGCGCGCTGTCGAAACTGGCGCGTGACAAGGTCATTGCGTTCACCGAGAAGGGCCGCCGCGATGTCAGCGTGCCGGACGTGAAAGCGCTTTCGGCTTTTGTTCAGCGTTGCCTGGAACCCGCGCCGACGCTGCAATAGCGGACACCGTTGTGGGCTGGCGCGAACCGGCGCGAACCGGCGCAACCGGCGCAAACCTGCGTGACCGAGGCCTAGCAGCCCCCGACGACGCGTGCGATGGCGCGCGCCAGTTCGTCGCGGGAAAAGGGCTTGCGCAGCAGCTCCCAACTCGGCGGCGAATCACGGTCGGCTTCAAGCAGCTCTGATGAGAAGCCCGACATCAGCAGTACCGCCGTCTTCGGACATTGCTTTTGCACCAGCGCTGCGAACTGCGTACCGCGCATGCCAGCCCCCAGTGCAATGTCGGTCAGCACGAGGTCGAATTCGGCGTCGGGCCCCAGCACCAGCAGGGCCTGCTCGCCGCTGGACGCAGCCGCAACCTCACACCCCAGCGCGTCGAGAAAAGTACGCACCACCGCGCGCACTTCAGACTCGTCTTCAACCAGCAAAACCTTCAGCCCCTGGGCCACGACCTGGCTCGCGCCGGCCGTGGCTGTGGCCAGCACTTCTGAAGTTAGGGGCTGGGGTATGTACAGCGTGAGCGTGGTGCCTTTTCCGGGCACGCTGTCGATGGCGATGGTGCCCTTGGATTGCTTGACGAACCCGTACACCGTGCTCAAGCCCAGCCCGGTGCCGCGACCGGCTTCTTTGGTGGTGAAGAAAGGCTCGAAGGCGCGTTCCTTGACTTCTTCGGGCATGCCCGTGCCGGTGTCTGTGATCGAAATTGCAACGAAGCCGCCATCGCCATCGATGCGAATTTCGCTCGGCAATTCGGCGCAGCGTTCGACGCGAAAACGCAGGCTGCCACCGTCGGGCATCGCGTCACGCGCATTGATGGCGATGTTCAACAGCGCCGACTCCAGCTGCCCGGGGTCGGCCAACACGGGCGGGCAGGCCGGGGCGACCTCGACATCGATACGGATGCGCTGGTCGAGCGTGCGGCGCAGCATGTCGGCCAGCGAGTTCAGCAGCACGCCCACGTCCACCGGCTTGGGCTGCAACACCTGGCGGCGCGAGAAAGCAAGCAGCTTGCCGGTGAGTTCCGCGCCGCGCTTGGTGGCCCGCGTGGCAGCGTCCACCAGATGTTGACCCCAGGCGTGGCCGGCCAGCTCGGGCAGCTCTTCAAGCACCTGCAGGTTGCCCTGAATGATGGTCAGAAGGTTGTTGAAATCATGCGCGATGCCGCCTGTCAACTGGCCGACACTTTCCAGCCGCTGGGCGTGGTTGAGCGCCTCTTCGGATTGGGCGCGTTGCAGGCTGGTGGCCAGCAGGTTCGACAGTGACTGCAGAAAACGAAGCTCGTCGTCGCCAAAGCGCTTGGCTTCGCGCGAGCGCACTGCCAGCACGCCAATCACCTGGCCCCTGTCGGTCAGCGGCACGGCCAGACCGCTGGCCAGGCCGGCGGCCAGGTAGGGCGCTGGCACCGCGAACCGCTGCTCGTGGCGGTAGTCGTCCACCGTCACCGGCTGCCCTTGCGCCAGCACAAAGCCTTGCGGTGTGCCGGGCCGGTTTTCGACCAGGCTGCCCAAGGCCTCGCTTGGCAGAACACCGACCCCGCTGGCGACACGAAAATGCAGCCGGTCGGCTTGCAGCAGGAAGACCGCGGCCAGATCGACCTGCAGCGCCCGCGCGGCGATGGCGGGCACCTCATCCAGCAGCACCTGCGGGTCGCGCGAGTCCACCGCCAGGCGACCTAGCTGGGCCAGGTGTTCACCGTAGCGGGCGCGTTGCAGCGCCTGCTTGACGCGCGGGTAGGCGCCAATGCCGCGAATCGCCGCCACCACCAGCGGCGGGCCGTGGCTTTGCAAAGGGCTCAGAGAAATCTCGACCATCACCTCGGAACCGTCGCGGCGCTTGGCCACCAATTCCATCCCGGTGCCCATCGGGCGCGGCTTCGGGTTGTGGGCGTAGGCAGCGCGGTAGGCGGCGTGCCGCGGGCGGATGCTGTCAGGCACCAACACGTCGACGTTCAACGCGACCAGCTCATCAACGCTGTAGCCGAACAACTGCGACGCCGCCGGATTGGCCAGCACGATGTCGCCGCGCGCATCGGCAACGACGAGTGCGTCCGGATAGGCCGCAAAAAGCGTGCGAAAAACGCTGTGCTCGTCGATTCCCGAAGGCAGCGCTGAGTGGGGTACTGGCGGCAGGCTCATGGCGGCACCAGGTCTGCACCGTTCAGGTGGTCTCGACCGAAGGCGTCAGGATATAGCCGGCACCGCGCACGGATTTGATGAGCTGCGGCTCGGTTGCGTCTGATTCCAATTTCTTGCGCAGCCGGCCCACCTGGACATCGATCGTGCGGTCGAACGGGCCGGCTTCGCGACCGCGTGTCTGCTCCAGCAGGAAGTCGCGCGACAAGACACGGCCGGCGTGCTGGGCAAAAGCAAGCAACAGATCGAACTCGCCGCCAGTCAA
>JANMJI010000382.1:0-2036 GCA_031371275.1 Betaproteobacteria bacterium | reverse complement strand
GCGCCCAAGAAGCACGACCTTCGGCTTCGCCGTCAACGATCAACGGATCTCAGCCACCTTCAAACACCGACTCAAGCGCGTCGGGCGCCACGTTCGGGGTGCCACGGGGAAGGAAAAAGGCGTTTGAAAACACTATCCCCCCGCGTGCGTGAGCATCTTCTCTCTGACCGACGGCCCCAGGATGGCAACAATGATGTCGACACGCCACGAAGCCGCAGGCCACGAACGACTCTTAATGGCCGCAAGCTGCCCCACGCAGCTGCATCCGGATGACCCTCAAACCCCTGCCTTCTGTCTCATCGGGTTGTTCGGATGCCGCGTCCAGTCGCGCTTCTCGGCCGCCACGCGTTCGCCCGTGCGCGCATCCACCTCACCCGGTGCCAGCGTGCGCAGCGTGATGCATTCAGGCACCGGGCACACCAGCACGCACAGGTTGCAGCCCACGCAGTCGGCGTCTTTCACTTCGAAGTGGCGCTTGCCATCCTTTACCGCGGTAATGGCCTGGTGCGATGTGTCTTCGCAGGCAATGTAGCAGCGCCCGCACTGGATGCAGCTGGCCTGGTCGATGACGGCTTTGCTGGTCGCGTTCAGGTCCAGGTGCTGCCATTCGGTGACGGTGGGCAGCGCGCGGCCCTGAAAGTCGGCGGTGGTGGCAAAGCCCATGCTGTCCATGTATTCCGACAGCCCGTCAATCATCTCCTGCACGATCTTGAAACCGTAGACCATGGCGGCCGTACACACCTGCACGTTGCCGGCACCCAAAGCGATGAAGTCCAGCGCATCGCGCCAACTGCCGACGCCGCCAATGCCCGAGATCGGCAGTCCGGCGGTCGCCGGGTCACGGCCAATCTGCGCCACCATGTTCAACGCAATCGGCTTCACCGCCGGCCCGCAATAGCCGCCGTGCGAGCCCATGCCGCCGGTGGCCGGGCTCATCGTCAGCGTGGCCGGGTCTACACCCATGATGGACGTTAGGGTGTTGATGAGTGACACCGCATCGGCGCCGCCGGCCTTGGCCGCGCGCGCCGGCATGCGGATGTCGCTGATGTTGGGTGTGAGTTTGACGATCACCGGCAGCCGGCTGTACTGCTTGCACCAGGCGGTGACCATCTCGATGTACTGCGGCACCTGGCCCACGGCCGCGCCCATGCCGCGTTCGCTCATGCCGTGCGGGCAGCCGAAGTTCAGCTCCACGCCGTCGCAGCCGGTGTCTTCCACGCGCGGCAAGATCACCTTCCATGCGCTTTCCACGCAGGGCACCATCAGCGACACGACCACGGCACGGTCGGGCCACAGGCGCTTGACCTCGCGCACCTCATCCAGGTTGGTTTGCAACGGCCGGTCGGTGATGAGTTCGATGTTGTTGAAGCCCAGCATGCGGCGGTCGGGCGTCAACAGCGCACCGTAACGCGGGCCGCTGACGTTGACGATGGGTGGGCCGTCTTCGCCCAGCGTCTTCCACACCACGCCGCCCCAGCCGGCCTCGAACGCGCGGTGGATGTTGGTGGCCTTGTCGGTGGGCGGCGCGCTGGCCAGCCAGAAAGGGTTGGGGCTTTGGATGCCGGCGAAGGTGTTGCGCAGGTCGGCCATGGCTGGCTCCTTCAGACGCTCAGTTTGGAAGTTAGGTCGGCGTGGATGGCGGCGGCGGCACGTTTGCCATCTTCCACCGCTTGCACCGTCAGGTCGCGCCCGCCGACGCGGCAGTCGCCGCCGGCGTACAGGCGCGGCACGCCGGTGCGGCCGTCAGCGTCGGCGTGCACGCGGCCCGCTTCCACCGCCAGGCCGCTGCTGGCCAGCAGCGCTGCGTCGAACTTCTGGCCGATGGCGCGCAGCACGGTGTCGGCTTGCAGAAGCGCCTCGCTGCCGTCGGCGTTGGCAAAGCGAACGCCGGTGGCGTGGCCACCAGCGCCGGAAATTGCTAGCGGCCGCATGTGGTGGTGGATGACCACGCTGCTGGTCTGTGCCCAGTGCTGTTCTTCGGCCGATGCCGACATCGATTCCGGCCCGCGCCGGTAGACCATGTGCACCTCGTCAGC
>JANMJI010000340.1:0-8754 GCA_031371275.1 Betaproteobacteria bacterium | reverse complement strand
GTGCCGATGCTGGGCGTGGGCCTGGCCTGGGCCAGCATCATGGGCAACCCGTATGTGCTGCTGGCCGGCAGCATTCCGCCCGAGCGCGCCGGCGTCTACATGGGCATCTTCAACATGTTCATCGTCATCCCCATGCTGATTCAGATGGTGACGCTGCCGCTGATCTACCGCAGCCTGCTGGGCGGCCAGCCCGACAACGTCATCCGGCTGGCCGGCACGCTGCTGGCCTGCGCCGCGGTGGCGGTGATGTTCGTGCCCACCGCCGCAGCCACCCCAAGCGCCCGCATGCCGGCATGAAGAACCAGGTTCAGCTCATCACCTATGTCGACCGCCTGGGTGGCGGTGGCCTGTGTGAATTGCAGGCTTTGCTTGAAGGCCCGTTGCAAGGGGTCTTTGGTGGCGTGCACCTGCTGCCGTTCTTTCACCCCATCGACGGTGCCGACGCCGGCTTCGACCCTATCGACCACACCCAGGTCGACCCGCGGCTGGGCGACTGGGCCGACATACGCCGGCTGACGCAGCACATCGCCGTGATGGGCGATGTCATCGTCAACCACATGTCCAGCGCTTCGCCGCAGTTCCTCGACTACGTCAGGCATGGTGCGGCGTCGCCCTATGCGGGCTTGTTCCTGACCATGGACGCCGCATTCCCGCACGGCGCGACCGAGCGCGACCTGCTGGCCATCTACCGGCCGCGCCCGGGCCTGCCTTTCACGCCGGCCACGTTGGCCGACGGCCAGCGCAAGCTGCTGTGGACGACCTTCACGCCGACGCAGCTGGACATCGACGTGCAACATCCGCAGGGCCAGGCTTACCTGCAAGGCATCTTGCAGACCTTCGCCAGCAACGGCATCCGCATGGTGCGGCTGGACGCTGTGGGCTACGCCATCAAGAAGGCCGGCGCCAGCTGTTTCATGATGCCCGAGACCCTGGTCTTCATCGACAGCTTTGCCGCGCAGGCGCGCGCTCTTGGCGTGGAAGTGCTGGTGGAAATACACAGCCACCACCAGCGCCAGATCGACATCGCCGCGCGCGTGGACTGGGTCTACGACTTTGCGCTGCCGCCGCTGGTGCTGCACGCGCTGTTCTTCAAAACCGCCGAGCCGCTGAAGGCCTGGGCGCGCATACGTCCGAACAACGCACTGACGGTGCTGGACACGCACGACGGCATCGGCATCATCGACATCGGTGCCGATGCGGCCGACCGCCAGGGCCACCCGGGCCTGGTGCCACCGCACGAGCTGGATGCACTGGTCGAACGCATCCACGCCAACAGCCAGGGCGCGAGCCGTGCGGCCACCGGCGCGGCGGCCAGCAACCTGGACCTGTATCAGGTGAACTGCACCTACTACGACGCGCTGGGCCGTGATGACCGCGCGTACTTGTTGGCGCGCGCCATCCAGTTCTTCTTGCCCGGCGTGCCGCAGGTGTATTACGTCGGCCTGCTGGCCGGCGAAAACGACCTGGCCTTGCTGGCGCAAAGCGGCGTGGGGCGCGACATCAACCGGCACCACTACACGGCGGGCGAAGTGCAGCAGGCGCTGGCACAGCCGGTGGTGCAGCGGCTGCTGCGCCTGATCCAGCTGCGCAACACGCATGCCGCGTTTGGCGGCAGCTTCACCTTGCTGGACACCGATGCGCAAACACTGGGCCTGCACTGGCAGCACGGTGTGCACACCGCGGCCCTGCATGTGAACCTGGCCTCGCTGCGCTGCACGTTGCAGCTCGACGATGGCGACGGCGCGCTGCGGGCTTTCGATCTCGGCTGACGGGGCCTGACTCTAAAAAAAAAGGCCCCGCACCGCGGGGCCTTTTCGCAACGTGCGGGTGCCGCCGATCAGCGTGCTGCGCCTTGATCAAAGGGCAGCTTCAACTGTGACAAGTCCTTGCGTGTTTCGACCAGCACCAGCGGGCCTTCATCGACCAGCACAGGGCGTTTGATTTCACGCGGGACACGGATGGGCGCGGGCTCGGCGGCCATCGCAGTCTGCACGGCTTGGACCTTCTCGGCGTCGGAGTTGACCCACTCCAGCCCGGCACCGGCAGCCAGCGATTGCAGTGCGTTGGTGGGCAGCGCATAGGGCTCGACGCGCAGCGGCTGCGGCGCCGCGGCGGTGGCTGCTGCCGTGGGCTTGACCTCTTCGGCGGGCACGGCCGGGGCGGCGGCAATACCGGCTTGGTTGGCTACTGCGGTTGCCGCGGGCACCGTGGCCTGCGTAGCGACCGTGGCCACTGCTGGCACCACTTCGGCTGCGTGCGAATCGTCGTGGTGCGCGGCCATCAGCGTGGCCGGCGTGGCTTCGGCAATTGGGGCTGCTTCCGGTGCACCTTCTTCGCGGCCTTCACGGGGGCGGTCGCGGCCACGGCCGCGGCGGCGGCTCCGATCGCGTTCACCACCTTCGGTCGCGGTTTCACCTTCGGCAGTGGCTGGCATGGCCGCAGACGCTTCGCTGCTTTCAACGGCCGCTGCGGCGCTGGCGGTGGCTTCGCCGTTGCTGTTGCCGTTGACCTCGTCGACACGACCGTCGCCACGGTCACGACCGCCGCGGCGGCGGCGGCGGCGGCCACCCTCACGTTCACTGTCGGCTGCGCCTTCAGCACCCGGTGCGGCGGTGTCGACAAAAGCCTGCGGTGCTGCGGCGTCAGCGGTCGCGGCCACCGGCACGGCGGTGTTGGCCAGCTCTTCGGTACGGGCCGCGCCGTTGCGCTCAGGGCGCGGGCCGCGGTTGCGGTCGCCACGCTCGTTGTTGCGCGGCGCACGTTCTTCACGCGCAGCGGGTGCGGCACCCGCTTCGGCAGCGGCTTCTGCACGCGGCGGGCGCGTGTCGCGGCCCTCACGACCTTCACCGCGTCCACCACGGCCTTCCTTGCCGTCACGGTCACGGCCGTTGCGCGGGCCGCGCTCACTGCCGCGCTCACTGCCCCGTTCACCACCCCGCTCACCACGGTCGTTACGTCCACCGCGCTCGCCACGCCGGCCGTCGCGTTTTTCAGGCGCGGCAGCCGCCGGGGCTGCGGCCACGGCCGGGGCCAGTGCCGGCGCGGCCACAGGGGCTGGCGCCGGCGCGCTGCTGAACAGGCGGCCGATCCAGCCGAAGAAACCGCTGCCGGCCGCGGGCGCCGCAGCCGGCGCGGGCCGCGCCACGGGCGCTGCGGCGACCACAGGCGCGGGCACTGCCACAGGCGCCGGCGCCCGTACCGGTGCCGGCGGGGCCGGCATGTCGGGCAGCACGCCCTTGATGATCGGTTCCTGCTTGGGCTTGGCACGGTCTTCGGCGGTGCGGCGGCGCGTGATGCCGACCTCGTCCACCGGCTCTTCGATCATGGTGTAGCTGGCCTGCAAGCCTTCCAGCCGCGGGTCGTCGTGGCGCAGGCGTTCGAGCTTGTAGTTCGGCGTTTCCAGGTGTTTGTTGGGCACCAGCAGCACCGTCACACGCTGCTTGAGTTCGATCTTCGTGATCTCGCTGCGCTTCTCATTCAGCAAAAAGCTCGTCACTTCCACCGGCACCTGCACATGCACGGCGGCGGTGTTTTCCTTCAGCGCCTCTTCCTGAATGATGCGCAGGATTTGCAGCGCCGAAGATTCCGTGTCGCGGATGTGCCCGGTGCCATTGCAGCGTGGGCAGGTGATGTGGTTGCCTTCGCTCAACGATGGCCGCAGGCGCTGGCGGCTCAATTCGAGCAGGCCGAACTTGCTGATGGAGCTGAACTGCACGCGCGCCCGGTCGAAGCGCAAAGCGTCGCGCAGGCGCTGTTCGACCTCACGGCGGTTCTTGCTTTCTTCCATGTCGATGAAGTCGACAACGATCAAACCGCCCAGGTCGCGCAGGCGCATCTGGCGCGCCACTTCGTCGGCGGCTTCCAGGTTGGTGCGGGTGGCGGTTTCTTCGATGTCGCTGCCACGGGTGGACCGCGCCGAGTTCACGTCCACGCTGACCAGTGCTTCGGTGTGGTCGATGACGATGGCGCCACCGCTGGGCAGGTTCACCGTGCGGCTGAAGGCGGTCTCGATCTGGTGTTCGATCTGGAAGCGGCTGAAGAGCGCCGCGTCGTCGCGGTAGCGCTTCACACGGTTGGCCGTTTCCGGCATGACATGGTTCATGAACTGCGCGGCTTGATCGAACAGGTCGTCGGTGTCGATCAAGATCTCGCCGATGTCCGACGTGAAGTAGTCGCGGATGGCGCGTATCACCAGGCTGCTTTCCTGGTAGATCAGGAAGGCGCCCTTGCCGGCTTTGGAAGCGCCATCAATGGCGTCCCACAGCTTGAGCATGTAGTTCAGGTCCCACTGCAACTCGCCCGCGCTGCGGCCGATGCCGGCGGTGCGGGCAATCAGCGACATGCCCTTGGGATATTCCAACTGGTCGAGGTTTTCTTTCAGCTCTTCACGGTCTTCACCCTCGATGCGGCGTGACACACCACCACCGCGCGGGTTGTTGGGCATCAGCACCAGGTAGCGGCCGGCCAGTGATACGAAAGTGGTCAGTGCCGCGCCCTTGTTGCCGCGTTCCTCTTTCTCCACCTGCACCAGCAGGTTGTCGCCTTCGCGCACGCAGTCGCTGATCTTGGCGCTGCGAACGTCGACACCGTCGCGGAAATAATTCTTCGAGATTTCCTTGAAGGGCAGAAAGCCGTGGCGTTCTTCGCCGTAATCCACAAAGCAGGCTTCCAGTGAAGGTTCGACCCGCGTGATGACGGCCTTGTAGATGTTGCCCTTGCGCTGTTCGCGCCCTTCGATTTCGGTCTCGAAGTCGAGCAGCTTTTGGCCGTCGACGATAGCCAGGCGCCGCTCTTCCGGCTGCGTGGCGTTGATCAGCATGCGTTTCATTGACGTGCACTCCTGTGTCGCGCTCTGTCTGGGCAGAGCGCCTGCTTTGGCGATTGCTCGCCGTACTCACATCGATGCACGAAAAACGCGGTGGAACCGTTGGCGCGAGTGCCCTGGACTGCGTGGCGGGGCCGCTGTTTCAGCGGCCCGTGGCGCAGCGTTGGCGCGTGCGCGGCGGGCGCGGCTGCAGCGGCGGTCGCGGTGCCTGCCCCGACCGCCGCGGATCGCGCGGCGGTGCCCCTTCGCCCAGGGCATCTTGGCGATGCGGGCGCTGTGTGGGGTTGGCGGGAAGCATGTTCGACATGGGCTGCGGCGTGCGCACCGGGCGCGGGCGGCAGACGGCGTGTTGCTGCTGTCTGCCACCGTGGAATTCACGGTTGTCTGGCTTGAAGTCAGACGGGGTTCTTCTTCGTTTTTCTGCCGCCTGTGGCCTTGTGCTGCCGGGTCATTGAAGTTAACCGGCCCGAACAGGGCTTGCAGGCGTTGCATCACCTCTTTGCCAGCACGATGCTCGTGCATGGCGGCCCACCTGAACGCCGGAGATGCCCGGGTAAACTCCGGTAAATCAAGCACTTACAGCGCAAACGTGGTGCAACACAGTATAGCGGTCAAAGTGGGGGGATCAGGGGCTGCTGGCGCTGCCAATTCCATCCCCACCGCGACAGCGCCACCCGCAGTGCGCCACTTGACGGTGGACGCTGAATCGGCCGGCCAGCGGCTGGACAACTTCCTGCTGCGCCTGCTCAAGGGCGTGCCCAAGACGCATGTCTACCGCGTCATCCGTTCCGGCGAAGTGCGTTTGAACAAGGGCCGGGCCGGCGCCGATACCCGGGTGGCCGAGGGCGACGACGTGCGCTTGCCGCCAATGCGCCTGCCCGAACCCAGCACCGCCGCCCCAGCACCCGCGCGTGAATTTCCGGTGCTGCTGGAAGACGATTGCCTGCTGGCTATTTCCAAGCCCGCCGGTGTGGCGGTGCACGGTGGCAGCGGCGTCAGTTCGGGCGTCATCGAACAACTGCGCAGCGCGCGCCAGCAACAGGCCGGCGGCGTGCGCTTCCTGGAGCTGGTGCACCGGCTGGACAAAGAAACATCGGGCGTGCTGCTGCTGGCCAAGAAGCGCAGCGCGCTGACGGCGTTGCAAGACCAGTTTCGTGCGCGCGATACCGGCAAGACTTATGCAGCGCTGGTCTTCGGCGCCTGGCCCGACAAGCTCAAGGTGATTGACCTGGCGCTGCACAAAGGCACCGACGCGCAGGGTGAGCGCCATGTGCGCGTGGTGGCCGCCGACCATGCCGACGGCCGGCGCAGCATCACGCTGGTGAAAGTCGCGCAGCGGCTGCCTTTTTCCGGCGCTGAAGTCACGCTGCTGGACGTGACGCTGAAGACCGGCCGTACGCACCAGATACGCGTGCACCTGGCCAGCCACGGCCACCCCATCGTCGGTGACCCCAAGTACGGTGACTTCGCCCGCAACAAAACCTTCGCGCGCGAACACCGCTTCGACCGTATGTTCCTGCACGCCCGCCAACTGGCCTTTGACCACCCGGCGACCGGCGAGCGCATCACCCTCACCGCACCACTGCCGGCCGAGTGCATGACACTCCTGAAGACATGAACCCGCGACGCTTCGACCTCATTGCCTTCGACTGGGATGGCACGCTCTTCGACAGCACCATGCTCATCGTGCGCTGCATACAAAACGCCTGCCGCGACATCGATGCGGCAGTGCCCAGCGACGAAGCGGCTGCCTACGTCATAGGCCTTGGTTTGCACGACGCGCTGAAGCACGCCGTACCGGGCCTGCCACCTGAGCGCTACCCGGAATTGGGCCAGCGCTACCGCCACCACTACCAGGCCAGCCAGCACGAACTGGTGCTGTTTCCGGGCACGCTGGACATGCTGCAAGCGCTGAAAAAACGCCAGCACTTCCTGGCCGTGGCCACCGGCAAGAACCGCCGCGGGCTGGACGACGCGCTGGCCCATTCACAACTGCACGGCCTGTTCGAGGCCACCCGCACGGCGGACGAGACCGCCAGCAAACCGCACCCGCTGATGCTGCAACAGCTGATGGCCGAATTTGGCGTGGCGCCAGAACGCACGCTGATGATTGGCGACACCACGCACGACCTGCAGATGGCCGTCAACGCCGGCACGCCGCGGGTGGCCGTCAGCTATGGCGCGCACGACAAAGAAGCCTTCGACGCCCACCGCCCGCTGTTCGTGGCCCACAGCACGCGCGAGCTGCATGACTGGTTGCTTAAGAACGCATGAACGCAGTTATTGATGCCGGCCTGCCGCTGTGCGACGCCCGCGCCCTTGAAGAAAAAGGCCGCGCCTGGGTCTGGGACGTGCTGGAGTACCGCCGCCCGGCGCGCGCCTTTGCGCTGCGCTTTGATGGCCAGGTGCTGGCCTACATGAACCGCTGCCTGCATGTGCCGACCGAAATGGACTGGACGCCAGGCGAGTTCCTCGACATCGACAAGCGCTACATCCTGTGCAGCACCCACGGCGCCAGTTACGAGCCCGTTGACGGCCGTTGTGTGGGCGGGCCGTGTGGCCGCGGCAAGCTCACGGCGGTGCGCGTGGAAGAACGCGTGGGCCAGGTGTATTGGTATCCTTCCCGCGACATCCAGCCCGCCGCGCCCTTGCCGCCGGCGCCAGAAAGTTTGACATGAGTGCACCGCCATCCACCCCGCCCGGCCCGGTGGAACCCACGCTGGAACCGTTGCCGCCGGCCAGTGCCATGGCCGCTGCCGCTGCCGCCGCGCCGGCACCGATGCCAGCTTCCAGCTTGAGTCCGCGCCTGGAAAGCGCGTTCGAACGCCTGGCCACCGAACTGCTGCGTCAGCAGCGCACCGACCGCCGCTGGCGCGTCTTCTTCCGCCTGGCCTGGCTGGGCCTGGTGCTGGCCGTGCTGTGGCTGGGCCTGGCCTACCGCGGTGCGCCTTCGACGCCCACGTCGCCGCACACCGCGCTGGTGGAAGTGCGGGGCGAGATTGCAGCCGACAGCGAAGCCAGTGCCGAGGCGCTGGTGGCGGCGCTGAAGCTGGCCTTTGAAGACAGCGGCGCACAGGCCGTGGTGCTGCGCATCAACTCGCCGGGTGGCAGCCCGGTGCAAAGCGGCATCGTCAACGACGAGATACGCCGGCTGAAGGCCAAGCACCAGAAGAAGGTCTATGCGGTGGTCGAAGAAATGTGCGCTTCCGGTGCTTACTACATCGCAGTCGCCGCCGACGAAATCTACGTCGACAAGGCCAGCATCGTCGGCAGCATCGGCGTGCTGATGGACGGCTTTGGCTTCAATGGCCTGATGGACAAGCTGGGCGTGGAACGCCGGCTGCTGACCGCGGGCGCCAACAAGGCCATGCTCGACCCCTTCAGCCCTGTGAACCCGCGCCAAAAGCAACTGGCGCAGGCCATGCTGGACCAGATTCACCAGCAGTTCATTGCGGTCGTGAAAGAAGGCCGCGGTGCGCGCTTGAAGGAGACGCCGGACACCTTCTCGGGCCTGTTCTGGAACGGTGAAGAAGCCGTCAAGCTGGGCTTGGCCGACGCCGTGGGCAACCTCGACTTTGTGGCCCGCGAGGTCGTCAAGGCCGAGGACATCATCGACTACACGCCGCACGAGAACGTGGCCGAACGCCTGGCCAAACGCTTCGGCGCCAGCGTCGGCGCCGGTGCGGTGAAGGCGCTGCGCCAACTGTCGCCACTGCGGTGACGCGCCCGCTGTCTGAACGCGTGGCAGTGGCCACGCAACACCTGCTGCCCAAGCAGGCGCTGACGCGGTTTGCGGGGCTGGTGGCGGGTGCGCAGATGGGGGCCGTCAGCACCGCCATCATCAGCCGCTTCATTGCCCGCTACGGCGTCAACATGGCTGAAGCGCTGGAGCCCGACCCGGCCGCCTACACCAGCTTCAACGACTTCTT
>JANMJI010000317.1:0-5451 GCA_031371275.1 Betaproteobacteria bacterium | reverse complement strand
CCCCGTGAAAGCAGATGAGGAGCCGGTGCGGCGACGCCGACGCAGGGCGCGCCCACAATGCGGGTACGCCGTCGATCGTCGTTTCTTCATAGGAAACATCAGCCGGCTCCGCGGTCACGGTCGCCCATTCCTCGAACATGTCCCGAAATTCATCGATCGACATCGTGGGATCGGCGGCCATGCGACTGGCCCAATTACGATAGAGATCGGCCAAAACCTCCGACTCGCGGCTCGCCATGTTATTCCCTCCCGTCGATGAAGATCTGGCCCGGCGACCTGACGCTGAACCTCGTACACGCCGCTACACGCGCCGGTAAGGCGTTTCCAGAAAGCCGTACTCATTCAATTGAGCGAACAAAGCCAGCGAATTGATAAGGCCAATGTTCGGGCCTTCGGGCGTTTCGATAGGGCAGACGCGACCGTAATGGGTGGGGTGCACGTCGCGCACCTCAAAGCCCGCACGTTCACGCGTCAAACCGCCCGGCCCGAGGGCCGAGACACGCCGCTTGTGCGTGATCTCGCTCAAGGGGTTGGTCTGGTCCATGAACTGCGACAGCTGTGACGCACCGAAGAACTCTTTCAACGCCGCGCTGATGGGCTTGGAATTGATGAGATCGTGCGGCATCAATGCCTCGGTCTCGGCCTGGCCCAGACGTTCCTTGACGGCTTTCTCGATACGCGCCAAACCACTGCGGTACTGGTTCTCGGCCAATTCGCCGACACAACGCACACGCCGGTTGCCCAGGTGGTCGATGTCGTCGACATCGCCATTGCCATTGCGCAAGTCGACCAGAATCTTGACGACATCCAGGATGTCGTCGTTGCTCAAAGTCATCTTGCCTTCGGGCACGTCACGCCCCACGCGGGCGTTGAACTTCATGCGGCCGACGCGGCTCAGGTCGTAGGTGTCTTCGCTGTAGAACAGACGGTGGAACAGCGCTTCCACGGCGTCTTCGGTCGGCGGTTCACCGGGCCGCATCATGCGGTAGATGGCCACGCGCGCAGCCAGCTGGTCGGCGGTCTCGTCAGAGGCCAGCGTCTGGCTGATGTAGGCGCCCTGGTTCAGCTCATTCGTGTACAGGCACTGGATGTCCTTGATGCCGGCCACACGCAGCTTCTTCAGCAGTGCTTCTGTCACTTCTTCGTTGGCCTTGGCCACGATCTCGCCGGTGTCGGCATCGACCATGTTCTTGCTGATGAAGCGGCCCACCACGAAGTCTTCAGGCACGCTGACAAAGCCCGTGCCGGCCTGTTCCAGCAGGCGCACATGGCGCGCGGTAATGCGCTTGTCCTTTTCGACAATGACGTTGCCGGCCTTGTCGGTCAAATCGAAGCGCGCCACTTCGCCCTTCAGTCGCTCGGGCACGAATTCCATCTGCGCGCCGGTGTCCATCAGACGGAAATTGTCGTTCTGGAAAAAGTGCGCGAGGATGGTTTCCGGCGTCAAGCCAATAGCCTTCAGCAGGATGGTGACGGGCATCTTGCGGCGGCGGTCGACGCGGAAGTACAGGATGTCCTTCGGGTCGAACTCGAAGTCAAGCCAGGAACCGCGGTAGGGAATGATGCGCGCGCTGAACAGCAGCTTGCCGCTGCTGTGCGTCTTGCCCTTGTCGTGCTCAAAGAACACGCCAGGCGAGCGGTGCAGCTGCGAGACGATCACGCGTTCAGTGCCGTTGACGATGAAGGAGCCGTACTCGGTCATCAGGGGCACTTCGCCCATGTAGACCTCTTGCTCCTTGATTTCCTTGACCAGCTTCTGCGGATGCGACTCACGGTCGTAAATGATCATCTGCAGCCTGGCGCGCACGGCGGCCGCATAGGTGAGGCCCCGCTGCTGGCATTCGCGCACGTCAAACGGCGGCTTGGCGATGTTGTATTCCGAGAACTTCATCTCCACGAAGCCGTTGTGCGACGTGATGGGGAAGGCGGAAAGGAAGGCCGCCTGCAGGCCTTCGGGCTTGCGTTTGGAAGCGGGTATGTCTTTTTGCAGGAATGCGACGTACGAGTCGCTCTGCATGGTCAGCAGATAAGGAACCTTGAGGACACTTTCACGCTTGCCGAAGCTCTTGCGAATACGCTTGCGCTCGGTATAGGTGTAGGGGGTTGCTTGCGCCATTGAACACTCCTGTCGATAACCCGCACCTGGCCTGGCAGCGGGTCAATCGGCGACTGGCATCCCGAGCATTGCGCTCGAGGCTTGGTGGCAGGCCACTACCTGCCGCTGGCGGACAACCCCGGCATTGCACCGGGGCCCGACCAAACCTGTTCTTTGCAGTCGGATCAAAGAACACTGCAAAGCCCGGAAGCTTTGCACTGTTCTCACCGCGGAATCTGTCGGATGCCCGCCGTAGCGAGCGGTTCGATATCGCCTTGAGCAGCGCAGCCGCACTTTCGTGCGGCGAGCAGCGCAGAGGTGATAGCGAATCGCGCAGTAGGCGGGGGCCGGCAGATTTACTTGATTTCTGCCTTTGCACCGGCATCGAGCAGCTTCTTCAAAGCGGCATCGGCGTCGGCCTTGGGAATGGCTTCCTTGACAGCCTTCGGAGCACCGTCCACCAGGTCCTTGGCTTCCTTCAAGCCCAGGCCCGTCAGTTCGCGCACAGCCTTGATGACCTGCACCTTCTGGGCGCCAGCTTCCAGCAGCATGACGTTGAATTCGGTCTTTTCTTCGACCACCGCAGCAGCAGCGCCGCCACCGCCAGCGGCCGGGGCCGACATGGCGGCTGCAGAAACGCCGAACTTTTCTTCAATGGCCTTGACCAGGTCATTGAGTTCCATCACGGACATGCTGTCCATCGCGGACAGGAAAGAGTCTTTATCGAATGACATAAGGGTTCCTCGAAAACAGTTGGTTCAATAAATCAGGATGCAATTCGTCTTGCGGGCTGTTCAGGCTGCCGGCGCGGCTTCTGACGCGGGATCAACCGCCACCGCTGTCGCGGCTTCGGTGGCACCCTCAGTAGCGGCGTCAGTAACGGCGTCAGTAGCGGCGTCAGCAGCGGCGTCAGAGGCGGCGCCAGTGGTGCCATCAGCAACCGCGTCATTGGCAGCTTCAGCGCCACCGCGCTTTTCGGCCACCGCAGCCAGCACACCAGCCATGCGCTGGATGGGCGACTTCAGCAAACCTGCCACCTGGGCGATCAGCACTTCACGGCCAGGGATGGCTGCCAGGGCTTTGACCCCGTTGGCGTCCAACATCTTGCCGGCGTAAGCACCGCCCTTCAGAACGAGCTTTTCATTGCCCTTGGCGAAGTCGGCAATGACCTTCGCGGCGGCAACGGCATCCTCGGAAAAACCGTAAATCAACGGGCCGACCATGGCACCCTGGGCAATCTCAAAAGGCGTGCCCGCAACAGCGCGACGGGCGAGCGAGTTCTTCAGTACATGAAGATAAACGCCCTTGTCGCGCGCATCACGGCGCAGCTTGTTGAGATGTTCCACGGTGAGGCCACGGTATTCGGCCAACGCCAAAGTCTGCGAACGTGCAGCTTGCGCCGACACGTCCGTGACCACGGCCGCCTTCTCGTTGCGATTGAGACTCATAGGTCTGCTCCTCACACAAAACGTGCCTGGCGATCTGACTCGCTTGGGCACACCCGGAAATCAGCAGCCATCTGTTCAGGAACCCTCGTTGAAAGGGCAACTTTGCAGCGGGACCGCCATCTGCGCTGGCTTCAGGCGCGGCCTTGCGGCCTTGCTTTCGATTACGGATTCCGGCGCTTTCACGCCTTCATCCACCAGCGGTCTTGGATGGCCCACCTGCATTGCTGCAAGCGGCCCACCAACTTGGAAGCAGCGCGCCAGACTCGCGCGCCGCCGTGTTTCAGAAAATCAGGCCGCTCAGGCGGTTGCCGCCAGGATGGAAGCGGTGTCGACACGGACCCCCACGCCCATAGTGGAAGACACCGCCACCTTGCGCAGATAAATGCCTTTGCTGCTGGCCGGCTTGGCCTTGTTCAGCGCGTCGATCAATGCACGCAGGTTCAGCGTTAGCTTGTCGGCCGCAAACGAGCGGCGGCCAATGGTGCCGTGGATGATGCCGGCCTTGTCGACGCGGAACTGCACCTGGCCGGCCTTGGCATTGCGCACAGCTTGCGCGACATCGGGCGTGACCGTGCCGACCTTGGGGTTGGGCATCAGGCCACGCGGGCCCAGGATCTGGCCCAGCGTACCCACCACACGCATGGTGTCGGGCGAAGCGATGACGACGTCGAAGTCCATCTTGCCGGCCTTGATCTCGGCGGCCAGGTCGTCCATGCCGACGATGTCGGCGCCGGCGGCCTTGGCTTCTTCGGCCTTGGCGCCTTGGGCGAACACGGCCACGCGCTTGGTCTTGCCGGTGCCGGCGGGCATGACGACGGCGCCGCGCACCACCTGGTCAGACTTCTTGGCGTCAATGCCCAGTTGCACGGCGACGTCGATGGATTCATCGAACTTGGCGGTGGCGCAGGCCATCACCAGCGTCAGTGCGTCGGCCAGCGGGTACAGCTTGTTGCTGTCAACCTTGCCTTGAAAGGACTTGGCTTTTTTGGTCAGCTTGGTCATCTCAGACTCCTTCGACCGTCAGGCCCATCGAACGGGCCGAGCCGGCGATGATCTTCACCGCGCCGGCCAGATCGGCAGCATTCAAGTCTTTCATCTTGGTCTTGGCGATTTCTTCAAGCTGGGCGAGCGTGACCTTGCCGACCTTGTCCAGGTGCGCCTTGGCCGAACCGGCCGTGATGCCGGCAGCCTTCTTCAACAGCACGGTCGCTGGCGGCGACTTGAGGATGAAGGTGAAGCTCTTGTCAGCGAAGGCGGTGATGACCACCGGCAGCTTCAGCCCCGGCTCATACCCTTGAGTCTGCGCATTGAACTGCTTGCAGAACTCCATGATGTTCAGGCCGCGCTGGCCCAAGGCCGGGCCAATGGGCGGCGACGGATTGGCCTTCCCGGCCGGTACTTGCAGCTTGATAAAGCCGACGATTTTCTTGGCCATGAAGGCACTCCTTGTTCGAGTTCAAACGCTGCCGGGCTTGCGCCACGGAACAGCTCCTCGGTCCACAGCCCTGAAGATGAACGGCACGCCCGGGCTGCGGCGGCGTGCCGAAGAGATGAAACCGTTGCTAGATTTTTTCGACCTGGGCGAAATCAAGTTCGACACCCGTGGCGCGGCCAAAGATAGTTACCGAGACCTTGACCTTGCTCTTTTCGTAATTCACGTCTTCCACGGCGCCGTTGAAGTCGGTGAACGGGCCCTCCTTCACACGCACCAATTCACCCACTATCCATTCGACCTTGGGCCGCGGCTTGTCCACGCCTTCTTGCATCTGGTTGACGATCTTGGCGGCCTTCTTGAGCAGCACGGTCGCGGGCGGCGACTTGAGGATGAAGGTGAAGCTCTTGTCAGCGAAGGCGGTGATGACCACCGGCAGCTTCAGCCCCGGCTCATACCCTTGAGTCTGCGCATTG
>JANMJI010000293.1:0-3642 GCA_031371275.1 Betaproteobacteria bacterium | reverse complement strand
GGAATGCCACAGTGCCAGCTGGCGCACGGCCTGGCTGAGCACCCAGTCGCCGATGGGCACGATGAAGCCGCTGTCTTCGGCCACCGGGATGAAGCGCGCGGGTGGCACCTCGCCCAATTCGGGGTCGCGCCAGCGCAGCAGCGCTTCGGCGCCGACGATGCGGCCGTCGTGCAGGTTCACCTGCGGCTGGTAGTGCAGCCTGAAGCGCCCGCTCACCAGCGCCTGGCGCATCGCATGGTCGAGCTTCATGTTGCTGCGCCGGTCGCCTTCGGCACGCGCCTGGTGGAGCCTGAAATGAGCGCGGCCCGCGGCCTTCACGGCGCGCATCGCGGCTTCGGCGTGGCGGCCCAATTCGTCGATGCGCGAACCCTGCGAAGGCGCCAGCGCCATGCCGATGCTGCATGTCAAAGTGAAGGGTGCGCCGTCGTCGCTGCAGGGCTGGGCCACCACCTTCAGGATGCGCCGCGCAGTGGCCTCGGCGGCCTGCGCGTCGGCCGGTTGCACGAGCACCCCAAACTGGTCGCCGCCCAGGCGCGCCAGCCGGTCGTCGCCACGCAGACAGCTCTGGATGCGCTGGGCCACGGTTTGCAGCACGCGGTCGCCGACATCGTGGCCCAGGCTGTCGTTGATCTGGCGAAAGCGGTCCAGGTCGACCAGCAGCAGCGCGTAGCTGCCGCCTGCGCGCCGGGCGCTGGCGGTGGCGTGGTCGACAAGGTCGCCCAGCGCCCTGCGGTTGGGCAGGCCGGTGAGCGCGTCTTGCAGCGCCAGTGCTTCGATGCGTTCTTCGGCGGCAATGCGTTCGGTCAGATCACGGAATGACCAGACACGGCCTTGCGTGCGGCCGGCGCAGACCAGCGGGCGCGTCACGCGCTCGACGATCTGCCCGCTGTGCAGTTGCAGCCGGTCGGTGGCCACGGCCTGGGGTGTTTCACGCAGCGCGGCCAGGCGCGCGGCGTAGGTGGTGCCGTCGCTGACGCTGCGCGCCAGCCAGGCCTGCATCGCGGCTTCGTCGTCGCGTTGCAGCAGTTCGGCCGGCAGGCCCCATATTTCCGCAAAACGGCGGTTGCAGGCGCTGATGCGGCCGGCCGTGTCGGTGACCAGAATGCCGTCGGCGGTGGCTTCCAGCGTGGCCTGCAGTTCGGCCATCAGCATTTCGCGTTGGCCTTGCGCCTGGTGTTCGGCGCTGCGGTCTATCAGCGTCACCAGCGCAAACTCTGGCGCGTGCGGGGTATCGCCTTCGCCATCGGCTTCGGCGACCGGCACGACGCCGATGCTGCGGCTGACATGCAGCGCGCGGCCGTCGGCGGTGGCCACCACGGTGTCTGAATGCAGCGCGCCGAAGGCGCCGCCGGCGTTCCACCACAGCTGGTCTTCTGGCGACGCTGCCAGTTCTTCGGCCAAGGCGCCGACCAAAGCCACGCCGGGCCGCCCCAGCAGCGCCGTGGCCGCGGCGTTGGCCGCCACCACGCGGCGGCTGGCCAGCGCCACCACCCACGCAGGGTGCGGCAGGCCCGCCAGCAGGCTGGTCCAGGCGGCGGTGGCCACCACATTCACGCCGCCAGCTCCTCGCGCACAGCGGCACGTTCCAGCGCTTCGAAGTAGTAGGACACGCGGGGCCGTGGGTCGAGCACGTTCAACACCGCCGGCGGCAGCTTGCTGGCGGTCAGGCTGCGCCGAATGCCCAGGTCGGGCTGGTCTTGCAGGTCCAGCAGCTGCGTCGGCGCCGCCACCGCCACGCTGCGCGGGCCGGCGCGCACACCTGCCAAGCCGTGGACCAGCACCCGCGGCTTCAGTGGGCGCGTGCTGTTCACGCCCACCACCATGGCGTAGCGGTCGTCCGTCAACTGCACCAGCGAACCCGCCGGGTAGACGCCCATCAGACGGATAAAGGTGTTGAGCACCGGCGGATCGAAGCGCGAACGTGATTGCGCAAACAGCATGGCCACGGCTTCGTGCGGGGTCAGCGCGAGGCTGCGGCAAGCGGGGTTGCACAGGTTGTCGTAGCAGTTGACGATGGCCACGATGCGCGCACCCAGGCTCATGCAGTCGGCCGGCAGGCGCAGCGGAAAGCCACTGCCGTCGGCGTGTTCATGGTGCTGGGCAATCACCGCCTGCGCGCCGGCGCTCAAGGCCATGCGCCGGGCCTGCGCCACGCCCTTGGCGACATGCTCGCGGTAGCCGTTCAGCTCGGTGACGTTGAAGCCGTCTTCGGCATGGCGCAGGCGGTCGGGCAGGTCTTGCTTGCCGACGTCGTGCATCAGCGCGCCCACGCCCAGGTCCAGCATCTCGGCCGCCGCCATGCCCAGCGTGCGGCCCATCAGCATCGAGATCACCGCCACGTTCAGCGCATGCGCAGCGGCACGGTCACCGCCGCCGCCGACCAGGCGCACGCCCACCTCATCGGCGGCCAGCATCTTGTCCAGCATGGCCTGCGTCAACGCCTGCGTGGCGGCGCCAGCCTGCTGCGGCTGCTTGGCAACGGCAGCGTGGGCAGCGCGCCAGGCGCTGGCCGCTTCACCGTACTGGCGTTCGCAGCGCTGTGTCGCTTCACGCTGCGCGGCACGCCAGGCGCGTTGTTGTTCGGCCGCGGCATCCCCTGCGGTGAGCACCGGCCCGCGCAGCAGCGTCGGCGTGGCCACCGCGGGGCTGGCAAGTTCGCTTTTTTCAGGCACCCAGCGCACCCGGGCCAGGCCCAGGCCACGCAGGGTGGTGATCTCGTCGGGCGACGAAATCTTGAAGGCCGACAAAGGAAACGGGTGCGACAACCAGCCACCTTCAAGCTGGATGTACATGCCCACGCGCAACTCCTCGACGGCAATGGTGTTGGTCATGCGGCTTCCCTGTGGATTGCGGGCCGCCGACAGCGGCCGCCCTAACGCCTGTTTTCGGGCGCCGCAGGGTCAAACTTGAGGCGCAAGGCCCGCCGGCCTTGGTTCTCGCGCTGTGCCCGGTGCCGTACCGGGTGACGTGCCTGGCGCTGTTGAACGCTGTTCATCGCGCTGCTTTTGACGCCAGGCCGAAGGCGCGCAGCCGGCGCCACGATTGAAAAACCGCGTGAAATAGGCAGCCTCTGAAAAACCCAGCTCGAAGGCGATCTGTTTGATGCCCAGGTCGGTATAGGCCAGTTCGCGCTGGGCTTGCAGCAGCAGCCGCGCATGCAACACGGCCTGCGCAGGCCGGCGCAGCACTTGCTGGCAGGCGCGGTTCAACTGCGTGGCCGTGATGCCCAGCCGCGCCGCCAGCGCCGCCTGCGTGGGCTGCTGGCGGTAGTGCGCGTCGACCAGCGCGGCCAGCGCCTGGACATGGGCCAGCGCGCGCGGCGCTGGGGTCGGGCTGCGGTTGAGGCTGGAGGAAGAAAGCCCGCGCGGCGCGGCTGCGACGGCGCCCGCGGCCGGGCCGGCAGCGCGCGCCACGGCCACCGCCAGGCGCAACAAAGCGGCGTCCATCGCGGCACCGCGCCACAGGCCGCTGGCGGCGGCTTCGTCGGCCAAGGCCGTGGCCGCGTGGCTCACCCGCTGGTCGCCCGCCGGCAAGGCCACGCCCTGCAGGCGCATCACCGCCGCGCGCAGGCCCGCGTGCGGCTGCAACAGCGTGGCCAGATGGGGCTCGGCCACCGTCAACACCAGGCCTTCGATGTCGGGC
>JANMJI010000289.1:0-28650 GCA_031371275.1 Betaproteobacteria bacterium | reverse complement strand
ACTCCCACTCAATCGTCGCCGGCGGCTTGCTGCTGACGTCGTAAGCCACGCGGTTGATGCCGCGCACTTCGTTGATGATGCGCGAGCTAACCTTCTTTAGCAGTGGATACGGCAGTTCGGCCCAATCGGCGGTCATGAAGTCGCTGGTGACGACGGCGCGCAGCGCCACCACGTAGTCATACGTGCGGCCATCACCCATCACGCCCACGCTCTTCACGGGCAGGAAAACGGCAAAGGCCTGGCTCGTCAATTCGTACCAGTTCTTGCCGCTGGCAACGTCCTTGAAGGCCCGCAGTTCGTCGATGAAGATGGCATCGACGCGGCGCAGCAGGTCGGCAAATTCTTGCTTCACCTCGCCCAGGATGCGCACGCCAAGGCCGGGGCCGGGGAAGGGATGGCGGTAGACCATCTCTGGCGGCAGGCCCAGGGCCACGCCCAGTTCGCGTACCTCGTCCTTGAACAGGTCGCGCAGCGGTTCCAGCAGCTTCAAGCCCAAGGTTTCGGGCAGGCCGCCGACGTTGTGGTGGCTCTTGATGGTGGTGGCTTTTTTTGTCTTCGCGCCGCCACTCTCAATCACGTCCGGGTAGATCGTGCCCTGGGCCAGCCACTTGGCGTTGGCCAGCTTCTTGGCTTCGCGCTGGAAGACTTCGACAAACTCGCGGCCGATGATCTTGCGCTTGGCCTCGGGGTCGATGACACCCTTGAGCTGACCTAGGAACTGATCGCTGGCATCGACATGGATGACCTTGGCGTTCAGGCGTCCGACGAACATCTCCATCACCGCCTGCGCTTCGTCCAGCCGCAGCAGGCCGTGGTCGACAAACACGCAGGTGAGCTGGTCACCGATGGCGCGGTGGATGAGCGCGGCGGCGACGCTGGAATCGACGCCACCGCTGAGACCCAGGATGACTTCTTCATCGCCCACCTGCTGGCGTATCAATGCCACGGCTTCTTCGATGTGGTCGCGCATCACCCAGTCGGGCTGCGCCCCGGCGATCTTCAGCACGAAGCGTTCGAGCAGCGCCCTACCCTGCAAAGTGTGTGTCACTTCGGGGTGGAACTGCACGCCGTAATAGCCGCGCACTTCATCGGCCATGCCGGCAATGGGGCAGCTCGGGGTGCTGGCCATCAGCTTGAAGCCGGGCGGCAGCGCGGTGACCTTGTCGCCGTGGCTCATCCAGACCTTCAGCATGCCATGGCGCTTGCCCTCGGGGGCCGGCGTGTTGAAGTCTTCGATGTCTTGCAGCAGCTTCGTGTGGCCGTGGGCACGCACCTCGGCATAACCGAATTCGCGCTGGCTGCTGGCTTCGACCTGGCCGCCCTGCTGCACGGTCATCGTGAACATGCCGTAGCAGATACCCAGCACCGGCACGCCCAAATCCCACACGGCCTGCGGTGCGCGCAGGTCTTGTTCTTCATAGGTGCTGGCGTGGCTGCCCGACAAAATGATGGCCTTGGGGCCGAATTCACGCACGAACGCATCACTTACATCGTTAGGATGAATTTCGCAATACACATGCGCCTCGCGCACGCGGCGGGCGATGAGTTGCGTGAGCTGCGAGCCGAAGTCGAGGATGAGGATCTTGTCGTGCGTCATGGCGTCAACGATGGCCGGCCGGGCTTGGCATCAAGGCGTGGCGGCCACGGCAGTGGTGCTGGGCTTGCTGCGAAAGTGCAGGTAAGCCAGCAGCAACGCCAGCGCCTGCAGCGCGGCACAGAAGAACATCGGCGCACCCACGCGCCAGTCGCCCGGCGGTAGCTGCGACACCATGCCCAACAGCGGCGCGCCCAGCGTGGGCGCAATCACCGCCATCAGGCTGGAAAGGCCGCTGACCGCGCCCAGGGTCTGGCCTTGTGATTTGGCGTCGGCCGCACTGGAAATGATGCCCTGCAATGAAGCCGCGATGACACCGCCCAGCAGGTTGAAGGCGATCACCACGTACATCATCCAGCCCTCGGTAGACAGGCCCCAGAACAGGAAGGCCAGCGACGAAGAAATCAGGCCCATGATGACCAGGCGTTCACGGCTGAAGACCTTCAGCAAGCGGCCCAGCAGCACACCCTGCACCAGCGCCGAGACAATGCCCACCGCAAACAACGACCAGCCGTTTTCCGCCGGGCCCCAGCCGAAGCGGAAGGTGGTGTACAGCACCCAAGTGGTGTACAGCGTGAACTGCGCCAGACCCGCGCAGGCCAGTACGCCGACCAGCAGGCCCACACCCTGCAGCTGTGCCAACTGCTTCAGCGCGATGAAGGGGTTGGCGGCGCGCCAGGTCATGGGCCGGCGCTTCTCAGGCGGCAACGATTCGGGCAGCACGACGATGCCGTAGACCAGATTCAACAAAGCCAGGCCACCGGCCACGTAGAACGGCAGGTGCACGTCGATGCCCCCCAGCGTGCCGCCCAAGGCCGGGCCCAGAATGAAGCCGATGCCGAACATCGCACCCAAAGCGCCGAAACGTTTGGTGCGTTCTTCGGGCGCGCTGATGTCGGCCACGTAGGCCTGGGCCACCGCCGCATTGGCCTGCATGCCACCGCCGATGATGCGTGAGGCCACCAACATCCACAGCGCGCTGGCCATCGCGGTGGCGAAGAAGTTCAGCGCCAGCCCGCAAAAGCCCAACAGCAACAAAGGCCGGCGGCCATAGCGGTCAGAAAGAGCAGCCAACACCGGCGTGCCAAAGAAGCTGGCCAGGCTGAAGCTGAACACGATGACGCCATACCAGTGCGTCTGCTCGGTCGGGTTGCTGGTGAACTTGCCGACCAGCGACGGCAGCACGGGCACGATCAAGCCTATCGACAGCATGTCGATGAGCACCGTGATGAGGATGAACGGCATCGCCGCAGCCCGTTTGGTGCGCGGTGGGCTCTCAGACAAATTGCTCATTCCATGCGGTAATTCGGTGCTTCCTTCGTGATCTGCACGTCGTGAACGTGGCTCTCGCGAATACCGGCGGTGGTGATCTCGACAAACTCGGCGCGGCTCTGCATCTCTGCGATGCTGGCGCAGCCGCAGTAGTGCATGGAAGCGCGCAGGCCGCCGGCCATCTGGAACACGATGGATACCACCGAGCCCTTGTACGGCACCTGGCCTTCAATGCCTTCGGGCACCAGCTTGGCGGTGCTGGGGTTGTTGCCGCTGCCTTCGTCCACGGCCTGGAAGTAGCGGTCGGCGCTGCCTTGCTGCATGGCACCCATACTGCCCATGCCGCGGTAGCTTTTGTAGGTGCGGCCCTGGTACAGGATGGTCTCGCCAGGCGCTTCTTCGGTGCCGGCAAACATGCTGCCCATCATGACGCTGGCGGCACCCGCGGCGATGGCTTTGGCGATGTCGCCCGAATAGCGGATGCCACCGTCGGCGATGAGTGGCACGCCACTGCCCAGCAGCGCTTTCGCCACGCTGTCGATGGCCATGATTTGCGGCACACCCACACCGGCGACGATGCGCGTGGTGCAGATGCTGCCCGGGCCTATGCCCACCTTCACCGCGTCGGCACCGGCTTCCACCAGTGCCAGCGCCGCGCTGGCGGTGGCGATGTTGCCGCCGATGACATCGACCTGCGGATAGTGGCGCTTGACCCAGCGCACGCGGTCAAGAACCCCCGCGCTGTGGCCGTGCGCGGTGTCGACCACCAGCACATCCACACCGGCCTTGACCAGCAGCTCGACGCGTTCTTCGGTGCCTTCGGCCACGCCCACCGCAGCACCGACGCGCAGCTTGCCGTGGGCGTCGCGCGCGGCGTTGGGAAAGTCGGTTTGTTTGGTGATGTCCTTGACCGTCATCAGCCCGCGCAGCTCAAAACTGCTGCTGACCACCAGCACACGTTCCAGGCGGTGCTTGTGCATCAGCGCCTTGCCTTGTTCCAGCGAAGCGCCTTCGTGTACGTAGACCAGCCGCTCACGCGGCGTCATGATCTCGCGCACGGGGGCATCCAGCCGCGTCTCGAAACGCAGGTCGCGGTTGGTGACGATGCCGACCACGGTGCGGCCTTCGACCACCGGGAAGCCCGACACGCCGTGTTGACGCGACAGCAGCATCACCTCGCGCACGGTGGCCCCGGGGGCGACCGTGATGGGGTCGCGCAGCAAACCCGATTCATAGCGTTTCACGCGCGCCACCTCGGCCGCCTGCTGCTTGGGCGTGAGGTTCTTGTGCACGATGCCGATGCCGCCCTCTTGGGCTATCGCTATGGCCAGGCGCGCTTCGGTCACGGTGTCCATGGCGGCGGACACCAGCGGCACATTCAGCGTGATGTTGCGGGAAAGGCGGGTGACCAGGCTGGTGTCGCGGGGCAACACCGTGGAGAAGGCGGGCACCAACAACACGTCGTCGAAGGTGAGCGCTTTGCCGAGTAGGCGCATGCAAAAGCTCCAGTCGCAAAAGCAGATTATAGGGAGCCCTGCGCGCTTCACGGCCTGTGACAGTCTGGCCGCCAGCGCGCCGTGGGCCGGCACTACACTGCCCGCATGCGATTCATGCAAAACCCGTGCTGGGGTCTGGCCAAGCTGAGCAGGTTGGCGCTGCTGGCCTTGTGGGCTTCGGCCCTTGTCGCCGTGCCGGCCCACGCGCAGTGGAAGTGGCGCGACAAGAGCGGCCAGGTCAACGTCAGCGACCGTCCGCCGCCGCTGGACGTGCCCGAGAAAGACATCCTGGCCAAGCCCACGCCCGACGCGAAGCGCAGCGCAGCGCCTGCGCTTGCATCTGCAACCGCAGCCGCCGCTTCGGCCAGTGCGCCCCCGCGTGCGACACCGCTGGACCGCGAGCTGGATGCCCGCAAACGTGGGGCCGAGCAGGAACAGGCCGCCAAAGCCAGGGCCGAAGAAGAAAAGCTGGCCGCCCAGCGGGGTGAAAACTGCCGCCGTGCGCGCAGCCACCTGGCAGCGCTGGAATCGGGCCAGCGCATGGCACGCGTCAACGACAAAGGCGAACGCGAGGTGCTGGACGAGCGCGCCATGGCCGACGAGGTGCGCCAGGCGCGCGAAGTCATAACATCCGACTGTCGCTGACAGCTTTCAGCCGCCGGCCTGCTTTTCACGATGGCGCTGGTAGCGCTGGCGGCGTGCTTCTTTGGGGTCGACCGTCAGCGGGCGGTAGACCTCAACACGGTCTTTGTCGCGCAGCAATGCGGTGGGCTCGCGCAGCTTGCTCCAGACGCCCAGACGCAGGCCCACGGCGGGCAGCTGGTGGCGCTGCACCAGGCCGCTGGCGGTCAAAGCATCGGCCACGCTGGCACCTGCGGGCAAGGCCAGGCTGACCAGGTCGGTGACACCGGGCTGCGGGCAAAACACGACTTCGACGTGCAGCTCAGCGTTCGCCATACACGGCCTGGGCACGCTGCACGAACGATTCAACGAAGGTGTTGGCGACGCGGTCAAAGACCGGGCTGACGACGGCTTCCAGCGCCGGGCTGGCGAAGGCGTAGCGCAGGTCGAATTCGATCTTGCAGGCTTGCTGCGCAGCGCCGGGCTGGCCCAGTGGCTTGAACAGCCAGGTGCCGGCCAGTTGCGAGAAAGGCCCGTCCACCAATTGCAGCGTCACAGACGCGTCGGCCACATGCGTGTTGCGGGTGGTGAAGGCGTGGCGCACGCCCATGTAGGCCAGGCTCAAGCGCGCTGTGACGCCATCGGCATGGGTTTTCACGATCTCGGCTTTTTCGCACCAAGGCAGAAATTGCGGGTAGGCCGCAACGCCGGTGACCAGCCCATACATCTCGCTGGGCGAGTACCACAGCAGAACCGACTTGCGCACATGCTTCATACAATGACGGGATTCTAGAAGCGTGTTGTCAAGGTCGCTTTCGCTTGCCGGTAGGCGTGCGTGCAGCCTGTACCGCGCAAGCTCATGTCCAATATCGCCGAAAACCGCCGCGCCCGTTTTGAGTACTTCATCGAAGAACAGTTCGAAGCCGGCATGGTGCTGGCCGGCTGGGAAGTGAAGGCCGTGCGCGCCGGCCAGGTGCAGCTGACTGACGGCTACGTGCACATTCGAGATGGCGAGTTGTACCTGATCGGCTGCCGCATCAACGCGCTGCGCGCCGCTTCAACCCATGTCACGCCCGAGGCCGACCGCACCAAGAAGCTGCTGATGCACAAGGCCGAGATTCGGCGCCTCATCGGCAAGGTCGAACAAAAGGGCTTCACGCTGGTGCCCTTGAACCTGCACTACAAGGACGGCCGCGTAAAGGCCGAAATCGCGCTGGCCAAAGGCAAGGCCCAGCACGACAAGCGCAACACCGAAAAAGAGCGCGACTGGGACAGGGAGAAAGGCCGGCTGATGCGCCACAAGGTGTCTTCGGCGACCAAAGATTGAAGCGCAGCCCGGCGGCCCACCCCCATGCGGGTGTGCCCCCTTGAACGAGGGCGTCCCAGCGCCTGAACCTCCCCTGCGAAGCGGTTGTGCTGGGCAGTCATTGGCTTAGCATGCACTGCAAGGTCTGCAGCGGCAGCACCTGCGGAGATTCAGCCCATGCGCATCGACCTGAAACAGCTTTCCCTTGCGGTCTGGTCAGAACGCCTGGCGGGCCTGCTGTTGGCTGTGGCGGGGCTGTGGTTTGCTCAGTCGGTGCAGCCGGCCCAGGCGGCCATGCAACCCGGCGCCGAACCGCGCCACGCGCTGGTCATCGGCAATGCGGCCTACCCGGCAGCGCCGCTGGTGAACTCGGCCAACGACGCCCAGGCCGTGGCCCAGGTGTTGCAACGCGCCGGCTTTCAGGTCGACCTGCGCCTGAACGCCAGCCAGAAACAAATGCAAGATGCCGTGACCTCGTTTGGCGACCGGCTCAAGGGCGGCGGCGCCGGCTTGTTTTACTTTGCCGGCCACGGCGTGCAGATCAAGGGCCGAAACTTTTTGATGCCGGTGGGCGCAGAAATACAGCGCGAAGACGAGGTGCCCTACAAGGCCGTCGACGTGCAGCAGGTGCTGGACAAGATGGACACCGCGAAGAACCGCATCAACATGGTGATTCTTGACGCCTGCCGAGACAACCCGTTTGCGCGCAGCGCACGCTCCACCGCCGGCGGGCTTTCGCAAGTCGATGCACCGATAGGCTCGTTGATCGCCTTTGCCACCGCCCCCGGCAGCGTTGCCAGCGATGGCAAGAACGCCAACGGGCTGTATACGCAACACCTGTTGGCCAATATCGAAAGGCCGGGCACGCCCATCGAAGAAGTCTTCAAGCGCGTGCGCCTGGGCGTGCGGTTGGATTCGAACGGCACGCAGGTGCCGTGGGAAAGCACATCGCTGGAAGGCGACTTCTCTTTCTTCCCGGCCGCGCCGGGTGTGAAGGCCGGGCCCACCACCTTGCCCACGCCACCCGGCATAGAGCAAATCGCCCGCGCCGAGCGCGCCTACGACTTGCTGCGCCAGGGCCAGCTTGAAGACGCCGAACGCATCTTCCGTGCGCTGGCCGGCACCAGCCACCCCGAGGTGGTGTGGATGGGCCGCGAAGGCCTGGCCGAAGTGCAACTTACACGGGGCGATGCGACCGGGGCGCTGGCCGAAGCCAACGACATCATCGGCCGCGCCCCGACCCGCAGCGCCGCCTATCTGATACGCGGCCGGGCACTGGCCGCCAACGGCCAGGCGCAGGCCGGCCAGGCGGCTTTGCAGCAGGCGGCAGGGCCGCAAACATCGGCCGACTTTGCGTGGCAAAAGTCGACCGCGTTGGTCGCCGTGGGCAACGCGCAGCGCCAGCAAAACCCGCAGGCCGCGGTGAAGACCTACGAACGCGCGGTGCGCGAGAACCCGCAGTCGATAGACGCCTTGGGCAACCTGGCCGTGGCGCTGAACGAAACCGGCCAGGGCGCCCGCGCCCGCACTGTGCTGGAACGCGCCCAGGCCCTCGACCCTGCCGATGCCATCACTGCAGCGCTGTTGCGCCAGACCCAGGAAGCGCTGGCCGATGACCAGGACCGCGCGCGCCAGCAGTATGTCGACGATGCGGTGAAGGAACTGGCCGCCCGTTTCCGCGCCCCTGCCGCACGCCCGGTGGGCGCGGCCGACGACTGGACATCGCCCGCATTGGCCGTCTCGGTGCTGCCCTTCCTTGACCAGACACTGCCCGGCGCGGCCGGTCGCATCGGGCTGGAAACGCTGGTCCAGCAAGAGTTGATACGCGAATTGCAGGCCCGCGGTTTCACCATCGTCGAACGCCGTTTGCTGGACAAAGTGATGGCCGAGGTCAAGCTGGGTTCTTCAGACCTGGCCGATGCCGACACGCAGATCAAGCTGGGCAAGGTGCTGGCTGCGCGGCTGATGGTGTCGGGCACACTCACTTCGCAAGGCAGCGGTGTGGCCGCCGCGGTGCGCGCCATCGACACCGAAACGACGCAGCTTGCGATGGTGCGCTCTGAAGCCCCCAAGGCCGGCGCCTTCAACCCCACCGCGCTGGCCGCCAGCCTGGCGCAGGCGGTGGCCCAGACGGTGACCGAAAAATACCCGCTGAAGGGCCGCATCGTGGCCGTGGACGGCACCCAGGCCATCATCAACCTGGGCAAGAAACACGGCGTGGCGGTGGGCCAGCAGTTCAACGTCTTGACCCGCGGTGAGCCTATCGAGTTGAACGGCCGCATCCTGGGCTACAAGGAAAACCGCATCGCGCAAGTCACGGTGACCGAAGTCCAGGAACTGCTGGCTTATGGTCGCATCGGCGACCCGCGCGGCGTGCTGGAGAAAAACCAGAGGATCATCGCGCGCAAGGAATGAAAGCCTTCCACACCTCCATGGCCCTTGCAGGTTCAGCGCCGGCCGGCGCCTCGCACCGCGCCCGGCGCTGGGCTTTGTCGTGCCTGTTGTGGGCGGGCATGGCGGGGGCAGGCACAGGCACAGGTGCCTGGGCCCAGGCCGCGGCCACGCTGCCGGCGGTCGTGGTGTGGGACTTTGACGACCAGACAGCACTGAGCACGCTGCCTGCAGGGCGCATCAACTTCCTCAAACGTTCGCTGTCTGAAAACCTGACCCACACCTTGCTTCAAGTGGCCGGCCTGCCGGTGGTGGAACGCCAGCGTTTGAAAGACCTGCTGGCCGAACAAAAGCTGGCCGCCGGTGCCTTGGCCGATGAAGATTCGCGGCTGCGCCTGGGCCAGGTGGTGGGCGCCCAGCGCATGGTGTTCGGCGGCTTTTTTGTGCTCGGCGATGAGGTGCAGGTGCATGTGCGGGTGGTCGACACGGCCACGTCACGGGTGCTGTTTTCCGACGAGACCACGACCACCGTGGCCAGTGTGATGCAGCAGGTGACGGCCATGAACCGCCGCCTCGCGTTGGCGCTGGGTGGGGCCACCGCGGGCCCGCAAACTGCACTGGCATCGTCGCAATGGCAGGCCTATGACAAGGCGCTGGCGCTGGCCGACGCCGGCCAGCTGGAAGCCGCCATCAGCGCGCTGCAGGCGCTGCTGGCCCAGGACAAGGATTTCACCCCCGCCGAACGCCAGTTGGTGGCGCTGCTGGACAAGATGGCGCGGCACTGACGCCGCACTGGCACGACATATCAACGCAACACCAGCGCAGCACCCACCGGCCCACCCCACTTTCAAGCCCATGCCGATGCCGCCCTTCTCCACCCTGCCCTTCGCGGCCATGGCCAGCCTGGTGGCCTTGTTGCACACCGCGGCCTGGGCCCAGACCCCGCCCGACGCCGGCCGCCTGCTCGAAGAAACGCGGCAGCCGCTGCGCCCCGCACTGCCGCCAGCCCAAGCGCCGCGCGTGCTGGAAGCGCCCGTGCGCCCGACTGTGAATCTGGCCGAAGGCGCGACGGTGGCCGTCAGCGAATTCCGCATCACCGGCGCCGTTTCTTTTCCGGCGGCGCAACTGGCCGCACTCGTCAAACCCTGGCAAGGCAAACGGCTGGACCTGAACGGCCTGAACGAAGCCGCCGGCGCCTTGACGCGCTTCTACCAGTCCAACGGCCACCTGCTGACCTACGCCTACGTGCCGGCGCAGCGGGTGGCCGATGGCGTCATCGAACTGGCGGTGCTGGAAGGCCGGCTGGACAGCGTGCAGACCGTGACCGCGCAAGACGTGCGGCTGCGCGATGAAGTGATACAGGCCCACACCGATCGCCTGGCCACAGCCACAGCCGCCACGCCAGCCACAGCCGACAGCCCACGCCCGGTGCTGCAGGCCGAGGTGGAGCGCCAGCTGCTGCTGTTGAACGACATCCCCGGTGTCACCGCGCGCGCCGCATTCACGCCCGGCGCCAGCACCGGCGGCGCCGACCTGGTGGTGTCGGTGGCCGAAGACGACCCACTGGATCTACGGCTGGAGCTGAACAACCACGGCAGCCGTTCCACCGGCGAATACCGCGCCGGCGTGGGCCTGCAGTTGCGTGACCTGTTCGGCTGGGGCGACAGCAGCCAGGCGCGCGCGCTGGTGTCGAACAAGGGCGGCCTGGTCAGCGGCAGCCTGGGCACCACGGTGCCGGTGGGTGGCGACGGCTTTCGCCTGGGCGCCAGCCTGTCGCGCCTGACCTACCAGTTGGCGGGCAGCTTTCGCTCGCTGGGCGCGGTCGGCAAGGCCAGCACCCTGGGCGTGGATGCCAGCTACCCCTTCGTGCGCACGGCCGAGGCCAACCTCAGTCTCAAGGCGGCCGTGCAAGCCAAGCGCCTGCAGGACGAGATCCAGCTCGTCGGCAGCAGCAACCCCAAACGCAACAACCTGCTCGACCTGACCGTCAGCTTCGACCAGCGTGACAGCTTTGGCGGTGTCTCTGCCGGCAACGTGGCGGCTTCGATGGGCGCTTTGAGTTTCCAGAACGACGAACGCCGTGCGCTCGACGCCAGCGGCCTGCGTACGGGCCGCACCTACCGCAAGGTGGGCGGTCAGTTCGTGCGCCAGCAGTCGCTGTCTGGGCCTTACAGCCTGGTGTTGCGCGCGGCCGGCCAGGCCACCGGCGGCAACCTGGACAGCTCTGAAAAATTCGCGTTGGCCGGCCCGGGCGCGGTGCGCGCCTATGCGCCGGGTGAAGCCTCGGTGGACCAGGGCGGACTGCTGTCGCTGGAAGCGCGTTATGCGCAAGATTACCTGGGCGGCAACATCGTCTGGGGCGTGTTCCATGAACGCGCCGAAGGTGCGGTGAACCGCCGCCCGCTGGCGGCCACTGGCAATGACGCACGGTTGTCGGGCAGCGGGCTTTCGGTGCAGTGGGCCGGCGGCGACATCGCGCTCAGCGCAAGCCTCGCCTGGCGCGGCAAACGCGTGCCCACGGCCGAAGGCGGCGACGCCCAGCCGCGCCTGTATTTGCAGATGGTGGTCACGCCGTGAACCACCGTTCGGAGACTGCCATGCCCAGCCACAACAGCCCCACCAGCGCCACCAGCCCCACCAGCGCCGCCAGAACCAGCCAACGCCAGCGCGCCGCGCAGCGCCGCCGCCCGCGTGTCTCGCGCCTGCTGGCCTGGTTGCTGGCGGCCTGGTTGGGCAGCGGCACGCTGGCCCAGGCGCAGGGGGCACCGGGTGCCTTGCCCACGGGTGGCCAGGTGGTGGTGGGCAGCGCGCAACTGCTGCAAGCCAACAACCTGCTGGTCGTCCAGCAGAACAGCAACCGCCTGGGGCTGGACTGGCAGGCCTTCAACATCGGCAGCGGCGCGACGGTGGAATTCCGCCAGCCCAATGCCGGCTCGGTGGCGCTGAACCGCGTGCTGGGCAACAGCGCGTCGCAAATCTACGGCCAGCTGAAGGCCAACGGCCAGGTGTTTCTGACCAACCCCAACGGCGTGTTGTTTGCGCCCGGGGCCAAGGTGGATGTGGGCGGTCTGGTGGCCAGCACGCTGGATTTGTCGCAACAAGACTTCGCCGACGGCCGCTACCACTTCGCCGCTGCAAACAAAACCGACAGCAGCGCCAGCGTCGTCAACCAGGGCAGCCTGCGCGCCAGCGCCGGCGGCTATCTGGTGCTGCTGGGCCAACAGGTGCACAACCAGGGCGACATCACGGTAGACGCCGGTTCTGTCATGCTGGCGTCGGGCCGCGCGGCCACCGTCAGCATCAGCGGCAGCGGGCTGTTGTCGGCCGTGGTGACACCGGCCACGCTGCAAGGGCGGGTCGACAACAGCGGCCGCATCGTGGCCGATGGCGGCGTCGTCACACTGACCGCCAAGTCGGCGCAGGACATTGCGGCATCGCTGGTCAACAACAGCGGCATCGTGCGTGCTAACACGCTGGTTGAGCGGGCTGGCGAGATCTGGATCAGCGGCGACAACGTCGTCAACAGCGGCACGCTGAGCGCCGCGGCGCCGGCCGCTGGCGACGCTGGGCGCATCGCGCTCATCGGCGACATGCAGCGCGGCACGGCGCAGGTGGCTGGCACGCTGGACGCCAGCGCTGCGGCGGGCAGTGGCGGCTTCATCGAAACATCAGCGGCCCATGTGAAGGTGGCGGGCGACACGCGTGTCAGCACGGCGGCCAGCAAGGCCGCTGGCACGGCGGCCGGCACCTGGCTGATAGATCCGGTCGACTTCACCATCGCGGCCAGTGGCGGCGACATCACCGGCGCCACGCTGGCGGCCTCGTTAAGCGGCGGCAACGTCACCATCCAGAGCAGCAGCGGCAGCATCGGCACGGCAGGCAACGTCAATGTCAATGACACGGTGGCCTGGTCGGCCAACCGGCTGACATTGAACGCCCAGAACAACGTCAACATCAACGCCGCGCTGACCGGCAGCGGCACGGCCAGCCTGGCGCTGGAAGTCGGCCAGGGCGCGGTGGCGGCCAACAACGTCAGCAGCTTCAACGTCGCCGCTGCGGTGTCCTTGCCGGCGGGCAACAACTTCATCACCAAGCTGGGCAGCGACGGCACACCACTCACTTACACCGTCATCACCAACCT
This sequence comes from Betaproteobacteria bacterium, assembly GCA_031371275.1. Taxonomy (GTDB): domain Bacteria; phylum Pseudomonadota; class Gammaproteobacteria; order Burkholderiales; family Burkholderiaceae_C; genus Rubrivivax. The sequence goes on along the minus strand of JANMJI010000289.1, from coordinate 15,829 downwards.
TGCGGGCCTGCAAGCGCTGGACGGCAACACCGCCACGCTGGCCGGCAACTACGCCCTGGGCGCCAACATCACGGCCGACGCCAGCGCCAACGGCGGGCTGGGCTTCAACCCGATAGGCAGCGAAACCGCCTACGGTGGCAGCGCCGGACAGTACTTCAACGGGCGCTTTGACGGGCTGGGCCACAGCATCAGCGGGCTGGCCATCGCGCGCCCCACGTCCAACTACGTCGGGCTGTTTGCCGTCACCCGCGGTGCCATCGTGCGCAACCTGACGCTGGCGGGCGGCGCGGTGGCGGGCCGGTCGTATGCCGGCGCACTGGTGGGCTATGCCGACACCACCACACTCATCAGCAACGTGAGTGCCAGCGTGGCGGTCAGCAGCATCGACAACAACGGCAGCGGCGCCTATGCGGGCGGCCTGGTCGGCCGCTTCGAGGGCAGCGCCACGGGCGCCAACGGCATCCTGAACAGCAGCAGCAGCGGCGCTGTGCTGGCGCGAACGAACACCGGCGTGGCCTTTGCGGGCGGCGTGGTCGGCTATGTCACACGCGGCACGCTCAGCGGCCTGAACGCCGGCGGTGCGGTGAGCACCGAATCCACGGTCAACAATTTCAGCTCGCACTTCGCCGGTGGCGTCGTCGGCATCAACCATTCACCCGCCGGGCTGACGGGCGCAGTGGCCAGCGGCAGTGTCGCCAGTCTCGGTGTGGCCGGTGGCCTGGTGGGGGCCTTTGACGGCGGTGGCGACATCACCAGCAGCCGGGCCACGGGCGCTGTCAGCGGCGGCGCCGCCGTCGGTGGGCTGGCAGGGCGCAGCGCGGGCGATGTCACCGGGGTGGTGGGCGTGGTCACGGCCAGCGGCAACGTCACGGGCACGGGCAACGTCGGCGGGCTGGTCGGCGAAAGCGCGACAGCCGGCGTGTTCAGCAACGTCAGCGCGTCGGGCACGGTCACTGGCGCAGCGGCGGCGGGGCGTGTCGGCGGCTTGATAGGCAGCAATGCCAGCGGCGGCGTCAGCGGCGGCAGCGCCACCGGCGCCGTCAGCGGCGGCCAGTACACCGGCGGGCTGGTGGGCTACTTCGTCAACAGCGGCAGCATCAGCCACAGCAGCGCCGATGGCGCGGTGTCGGGCTCGCAAGACGTGGGCGGGCTGGTGGGTTATGCCAGCGGCGCAGGCAGCTTGAGCAATGGCCTGGCCAAGGGCCTGGTGACGGGCGTGGTGAGCAACGGTTCGGTGGGCGGGCTGGTGGGCTACTTCAACCTCAGCGGCGGGCTCAGTGTCGGTGAAGCGCGCGGCAATGTCAGCGGCGGCGACAACAGCGGCGGGTTGGTGGGCAACTATGCCGCGACGGCGGCGCTGGTGGGCGGCGTGGCCAGCGGCGGCACCTTGGTCGGTGGCGCCAACTACGCCGGCGGTCTGGTGGGCTACAGCAATGCCAGCGCCATCAGCGGCAGCACGGCCACGGCCAGCGTGGCCGGCGGCACCTACGCCGGCGGTCTGGTCGGGCGTTCTGGCGGCAGCGTCACAGGCGTGGCTGGCACCACCACGGCCAGCGGCAATGTCAGCGGCACCACCCATGTCGGCGGCCTGGTGGGCAGCGCCGAGGGCACAGGCAGCTTTACCGATGTCAAGGCCACGGGCAGCGTCACGGCGTCGGCCACCGGCGCGCGAACGGGCGGCCTGATAGGCAACGCGGCCAGTGGCGGTATCAACCGCGCCACCGCCACCGGGTCGGTCAGCGGTGGCCAATACGTCGGCGGCCTGGTGGGCTTGTTTTCGACTGCCGGCAACATCAGCAATGCCAGCGCTTCAGGCAACGTGGCCGGCACGCAGGACGTGGGCGGGCTGGTGGGCTATGCCAGCGGCGGCGGCGCGATGACAGACAGCCAGGCCACAGGCACGGTGACCGGCACCGTCAACAGCGGCAGCGTGGGTGGGCTGGTCGGCTACTTTGCGCTGGCGGGCGGCCTGGCGCGCGGCACCGCCAGCGGCAATGTGCCCAACGGCGCCAACGTGGGCGGGCTGGTGGGCTACTACAACACCAGCGCGACACTCAGCGACAGCGCTTCCACCGCCACCCAGGTGGGCGGCACCACGGCCGGCTACGTGGGCGGGCTGGTGGGCTACAGCAACGCCGCGCTCATCAGCGGCAGCACGGCCACGGCCAACATCGGCAGCGGCCAATACGCTGGCGGGCTGGTCGGGCGCACGGCCGGCAGCGTCACCGGCGTGGCCGGCACCACCACGGCCACCGGCAACGTCAGCGGCAGCAGCTATGTCGGCGGGCTGGTGGGCAGTGCCGAAGGCTCGGGCAGCTTTACCGATGTCAGCGCCAGCGGCAATGTGCAGGGCAGCAACGCCGGCGGTTTGGTGGGCTATTACACCGCCACCGGCGCGATCACGCGCGGCGTGGCCAGCGGCAACGTCAGCACCACCAACACCGGCGGCGGGCTGGTCGGTTATCACAACGGCGGGGTGGTCGCAGACAGCCGCGCCAGCGGCAGCGTTACCGCGGTGTCTGAGGGCTATGTCTACCTGGGCGGCTTGGTCGGCCAGTTTGGCGCCAACTGCTATTTCTGCAGCAACACCGGCTACGCCATCAGCAACAGCAGTGCCACGGGTTCGGTGCGTGCGGATTCGTATGGCGGCTACCTGGGTGGGCTGGTGGGGCTGGTGTACAGCGGCAACATCAGTGGCAGCACCAGCGGCAACAACGGCCTGGCTACAGTCACAGCGGTTGATTCCGTCAACGGCAACGTCAGCAGTTTCTACAACGGCGGGCTGGTGGGCTATTTCGGCTACTACAACACCACCGGCAGCATCACCAGCAACAGCAACTCCAGCGCCAGCGTCAGCGGCGGCGGCTACGTCGGCGGGCTGGCAGGGCACTACCGCGGTGCTGAACTGAGCAACAGCAGCGCGCGCGGCGCCGTCAGCGGCGGCGCCTACGTCGGCGGGCTGGCCGGCAACGCAGAGGCTTATGGCCCGATCAGCAATGTCTCTGCCAGCGGCGCCGTGTCGGGGGGCGCGGGCGCCTATGCCGGTGGCCTGTTCGGCCAGCTCACGCTTCAGTCGGGCGGCCTGAGCAACGGCTTTGCCAGCGGTGCGGTGAGCGCCGCAGGCGGCAGTTATGTCGGTGGGCTGGTGGGCTACCTCAGTGGCGCGTCTACGGTGGCTGCGGCGGTCAACGACAGCGCGGCCACCGGCAACGTCAGCGGCGGCAACTACAGCGCTGGCCTGGTGGGCTACTACTACAACTACTACGGCCAGTCGCCGCTGCTGAACAGCCGTGCCAGCGGCAGCGTGGCCGGCACCAGCTACGCCGGCGGCCTGGTGGGCGGCTACTACCGCTACGCCACCACCGGCAGCGCCGACGACATCAGCAACAGCTTTGCCACCGGCGCCGTCAGCGGCAGCAACTACGTGGGTGGTCTGGTGGGCGACTTTGAAGGCCGCCGCGGCATCGCCGGCAGCTATGCCACCGGCAACGTGGTGGGCACCGGCAGCACCAGCCAGCTGAACCTGGGCGGCCTGGTGGGCTACTACTACGCCTACCACACCAGCACCAGCGCCACCGCGCCGCTGCGCGGCAGCTACGCCAGCGGCAACGTCGGCCTGGCCGCGGGCGCCACGCTGGCGACCAGCACCAGCGTCTACGCCGGCGGCCTGGTGGGCTGGCTGGATGGCGCACTGACAGCCACCGCCATTGCCGACGCCTACGCCACCGGCAGCGTCGTGCTGGCCAACACCCGCGGCCGGCTGTATGCCGGCGGCCTGGTGGGATTTGACTCCGCCCAGAACGTCCAGCGCGCCTACGCCACCGGCGCCGTGTCAGCCACCGGCGGCAACACGCGCGCGGCCGGCGGCCTGCTGGCCGGCCGCAGCAGCGGCAGCGTCACAGACAGCTACTGGAACACCACCAGCACCGGCCAGGCGGCCAGCCTGGGCGGCGGCACTGGCGTGGCCAGCGCAGCGCTGCTGCAGGCCGCCACCTACAGCAGCTGGGACATCGCCAACAGCGGCAGCGCCGGCAAGACCTGGCGCATCTACGAAGGCGCCACCGCGCCGCTGCTGTCCAACTTGCTGACGCCGCTGACGCTGGCGCTGGCCGACGCCAGCAAGACCTACGACGGCAGCAAGGCGCTGGGCAACTTCGTAGCCAACCGCCCCAGCAGCGAGATCGCCTTTGACCGCATCTTCGCCGGCGCTGCGGCGGCCGATGTCGGCAGCTATTCGGTGGCCGCGGCCGGTGTGTATTCGGTGCAAAACGGCTACGACCTGACGGTGACGGGCAGCGCCACACTGAGCATCACGCCCAAGGCCATCACCCTGGCCGGCGTGGTCGCCGACAAGGTCTACGACGGCACACGCGCGGCCACGCTGCTGGCCACCGCGCAGCCCGCGGGCCTGGTGGCGGGTGAAAGCCTGACGGTCAACATGGGTGGTGCTTCGGCGGTGTTTGACACCCGCAATGCCGGCAGCGGCAAGGCCGTCAGCATCAGCGGGCTGACGCTGGCGGATGGCACCGGCAACAGCGGCGGCAAAGCCTCCAATTACGTGCTGGTCAGCAGCACCGCCAGCAGCGCCAGCATCACCCCGGCGGCCTTGAACGTGGGCGGCTTCAGCGCCACCGCGCGCGCCTACGACGGTTCAACCACAGTCGCCGTGACGGCCGCAGGCGGCACCGTCACGGGCAAGATCGGCAGCGACGATGTCGTGGTCGATGTCGCGGCCGTGACCAGCGGCAGCATCGCCAGCAAGAACGTCGGCAGTGCCAAGCCGGTGACGGTACTGGGCGCCACGCTAGCCGGCGCCGACGCTGGCAACTACCGCATCGCCGGCACCGACACCTTGACGGTGGACATCACACCACGGGCTTTGACGGTGAACGGCCTGACGGCCAGCAACCGCGAATACGACCGCAGCCTGAACGTCAGCGTGTCCACCAACACCGCCACGCTGGGCGGCGCGGTGGCCGGAGACGCGGTGCAGCTACAGCGCACGTCCGTCAACGGCCTGCTGGCCGACAAGAACGCCCAGGACGGCAAGACCGTCACGGTGGCCGGCAGCAGCATGAAACTGCGCGGCGCCGACGCTGCCAATTACAGCCTGCAAAGCACCACCACCACGGCAGACATCGCCAAACGCACGGTGTACTTCTACGTCAACCGCGTGACGGCCAGCGACAAGGTCTACGACGGCAGCACCGCCGCGGTGGCCAGCCCCTACGTCAGCAACGCCTTCAGCAACGACAACGCAGTGCTGTCTTTCGACGCACCCACCTTTGCCGACAAGGCCGTGGCCTACACCGCCGGCGGCGTGGTCACCAGCAAGACCATCACCGTCGGTGGCGCCAAGCTCACCGGCACCGACGCTGCCAACTACAGCTTCAACAACACCAGCAACACCACCAGCGGCACCATCACGCCGCGGCCCTTGACGGTGAGCGGCGTGTCGGCCACCGACCGCGCCTACGACGGCACGCGCAACGTGGCCGTCAATGTGAGTGGTGCGACGGTGGACACCTCGGTGGTGGTGGCCGGTGACGTGGTCACCGTCACGCTGCCCGGCGCAGGCACCGTGGTCGGCACCGTGCTGGCCAAAGACGCCGGCAACGCCAAGGCGGTGACGGTGCCGGGCTTCAGCCTGGGCGGTGTCGATTCAGGCAACTATTCGCTGTCGGGCAACAGCGGTGTCACGGTGAACATCGGCAAGAAGAATTTGACAGCCGTCTACACCGGCATCGACAAGGTCTACGACGGCAACGCCTTTGCGGGTTTGAGCGTGGCATCGGCGGACATCGTGGCCGGCGACAGCCTGGGTTTCTACGCCGACCAAAGCTATTGCAGCACCTGCGGCTACGCCTACTTCGCCACGCCCACGTCAACGCCCACCAACTACACGCAATCGAAGGACGCCGGTGTGGGCAAGACCGTGGTCGTCACCACGAACCAGATGTATGGCAATGATGTCGGCAACTACACCTTGCTGAACCCGCGCGCCACCATCACCGCCAGCATCACGCCCAAGGGCATCACGCCGGTGTTCAACGGCGTGGCCAAGGTCTACGACGGCAGCACCACGGCCACCGTGACGCTGAACACCAACGCGTCGGGCATCATTTCCAGCGACGGCGTAAGCCTGGCGCGCACCGCCACTTTCGATACCAAAAACGTCGGCACCGGCAAGGCCGTCAGCATCACCGACATCGCCTTCACCGGCACCAGCGCCGGCAACTACACGCTGGCCGCGACCACCGCCAGCACCACCGCGGCCATCACACCCAAGGCGCTGAGCGTGCAGGGCGTGGCCGCCACCGACCGCGCCTACGACGGCAGCACGACGGTGGCGCTGAGCGCTGCGGGCACGGTGGGCGCCGGCGGCGTGGTGGGCAGCGATGTCGTCAGCGTCAATGTGCCCGGCACCGGCCTGGGCAACGGCACGGTGGCCAACAAGAACGTCGGCACAGCCAAGGCGGTGACGGTCAGCGGCCTGAGCTTGGCCGGCACCGACGCCGCCAACTACACGCTCAACGGCAGCCTGGGCGTTACCGTCAACGTCAGCCCCAAAGCGCTGACCGCCAGCTTTGCCGGGGTCGACCGTGTCTACAACGGCGGCGTCACAGCCCAGGTGGCGGCCAGCTCGGCCGACCTGGTGACGGGTGATGTGCTGACCTACACGCAGAACGCCGTCTTCACCGGGCTGGACGCGCGCAACGTCGGCAGCAACAAGCCGATTGCCATCAGCGGCGTGGCCATCGCCGGCACCGACGCGGCCAACTACACGCTGCAAAACACCACCGCCAGCGCCACCGGCGGCGTCACGCCCAAGGGCATCAACGTGACCTACACCGGCCTGACGCGCGTCTACGACGGCGTCGCCGACACCAACGCCAGTGTGCAAGGCAATTCCAGCGGCCTGGTGGCGGGTGACATCGTCAGCTTCACGCAGACCGCACGCTTCGCCACCGACGGCGCGGCCGGCGACGGCAAGCTGGTGAACATCAGCAGCATCGCGCTGGCTGGCGCACAAGGCGGCAACTACAGCCTGCTGCAAACCACGGCCAGCACCACGGCCAACATCAGCAAGCGGGCGCTGGGCATCACCGGCATCACTGCCACCAACCGCGTTTACGACGGCACACGCAACGTGGCCGTCAACACCGTCGGCGCGGCGGCCGATGCTTCAACCATCATCAGCGGCGACCAGGTGGCCGTGGTGCTGCCCAGCGGCGGCATCACCACCGGCACGGTAGCCACCAAAGACGCCGGTGCTAACAAAGATGTGACAGTGACAGGGTTGACGCTGACCGGCAGTTCGGCCGCCAATTACGCGGTGGGCGGCGCGAATGGCTTGACGGTGAGCATCACACCGCGCGCTTTGACGGCCAGCTACGGCGCCGCGACCAAGGTCTACGACGGCAATGCCACGGCACAGGTCAGCGCCACATCGGCGGACCTGTTGGCGGCGGATGTCGGCGCCCTGGGCATCACCGCCAGTGGTGTTTTCAGCGCCGGCAAGGACGCCGGCCTGGCCAAGACCGTGGCCGTCAGCGGCGGCTTCCTGACCGGGGTGGAACGCAACAACTACACGCTGCAAAACGCCAGCGCCAGCAGCAGCGCCGACATCACGCGCAAGACGCTCAACGCCGGCTACCAGGGCGGCACGCGGGTCTACGACGGCAGCACGGCAGCGCCCGTCAGCGCGGCCAGCACCGGCGTGGTGACGGGCGACGTGGTGGCCTTTGCGCAGACCGCCGTGTTCACCGGCGCCGGTGCGAAAAACGTCGGCAGCGGCAAGGCTGTCGCGGTCAGCGACATCGCACTGTCTGGCGCCGACGCCGGCAACTACCAGCTGGCGGCCACCACGGCCAGCGCCAGCGCCAGCGTCACGCCCAAGCCGATTGCCATCGACGGCCTGACCAGCGCCACCGCCACCGACCGCGTCTACGACGGCACGCGCACGGTGGCCGTGACCATCACCACCAGCGGCACCATCACACCCAGCAGCACCGACATCGTGGCCGGTGACGTGGTGCAGATCAACCTGCCAGCCGGTGGCGTGACCACCGGCACGCTGGCCAGCAAGGGCGCAGCGCGCAACAAACCGCTGGTCGTCGATGGCCTGACGCTGGCCGGTGCCGACGCCGGCAACTACCTGGTGGCCGCCACCAACGGCGTCACCGTCAACATCACGCCCAAGCCGCTGAATGCCGTCTATGCCGGTGTCAACAAGGTCTACAACGGCGCCACGGATGCCACCGTCACCGGCGCTTCGGCCGACATCCTGGGCGCCGACAGCGTGGGCATTGCCGGCGGCGGCGTGTTCACCGGCGCAGGCGCGAAGAACGTCGGCCTGGGCAAGGCGTTGAACGTCATCAGCGGCACGCTCATCGGCACTGACGCGGCCAACTACGCACTCGTCAACACCACCGGCACGGCCAGCGCCAACATCACACCCAAGGCCATCACCGCGGCCTATGGCAGCGCCAGCAAGGTCTACGACGGCAGCACCGCCGCGGCGGTCACCTCCACCACCAGCGGCTTCATCAGTGGCGACGCGGTGCTGCTGGCGCAAACCGCGGTCTTCAGCGGCGGCAAGAATGCCGGCAACAACAAGGCGGTGCAGGTCAGCGCCATCATGCTCAGCGGCGGTGACGCGGCCAACTACACGCTGACCGCCAACACCGCCACCACCAACGGCAACATCACGCCCAAGCCACTGCGCATTGACGGCCTGACCGGCGTCGCTGCGCAAGACCGTGCCTACGACGGCAGCAGCGTCGTCAGCGTGGTGGTCAGCGCCAGCGGGCCGATTGCGCCGAATCCGGCCGACCTGGTGGCCGGTGATGTCGTCACTGTCACCGCGCCCAGCACCGGCACCACCACCGGCACGCTGCTGGACAAAAATGCCGGGCCGGCCAAACCTGTGGCCGTGGCCGGCCTGGCGCTGGGCGGTGCCGATGCCAACAACTACAGCATCACCGCCACCAGCGGCGTCACCGTCAACATCACACCCAAGGCGGTGACGGCGGTCTACAGCGCCGGCAGCCGGGTTTACGACGGCACCGTCAACACCGGCATCACCGGCACGTCGGCCGACTTCATAGCCAACGACTTCATCAGCCTCACGGGCAGCGGTGTGTTCACCGGCAGCGGCGCCAAGAACGCCGGCACCGGCAAGGCGGTGGACGTGCGCAGCACCAGCCTGGCCGGCGCCGATGCCAGCAACTACAGCCTGCGCAACCCCACCGGCAGCGCCACCGGCAACATCACGCCCAAACTGCTGACTGTCGCCTACGAAGGCGGCACGCGGGTCTACGACGGCAGTGCCAATGCCCCCGTGGCGGCAGCCAACACCAGCGGCGTGCTCACAGGCGATGTGGTGGGCATCACGCAGCAGGCGCTGTTCACCGGCAGCGGCGCCAAGAACGTGGGCACAGCCAAGGCGGTGGCCGTCAGCGGCATCACGCTGGCCGGCGACGACGCTGGCAACTACACCCTCAACAGCACCACCGCCACCACCACCGCCAGCGTCACGCCCAAGCCTTTGCGCATCGACGGTTTCAGCGGTGTCGTGGCCACCGACCGCATCTACGACGGCAGCACCGCGGTGGCGATCACGGTGCTGTCGACCGGCCCCATCGCGCCCAACGCCGCCGATGTGGTGGCCGGTGACACCGTCAGCGTGGTGCCGCCCCCCGCAGGCCCGGCGGCCGGCATACTGGCCGACAAGAATGTCGGCCTGGCCAAACCTGTGGCGGTGGCCGGGGTCACGCTGGCCGGTGCAGACGCCGGCAACTACATGCCTTCGGCCGCCATCGGCCTGACGGTGAACATCACACCCAAGCCGCTGACCGCCGCCTACACCGGCATCAGCAAGGTTTACGACGGCACGGCCGTGGCCACGCTGGCCGGCAGTTCGGCCGACATTGTGAGTGGCGACCTGGTGACGATAAAGAGCAGCGGCGCCTTCACCGGCAGCGGCGCGAAGAATGCCGGCACCGGCAAGACCATCAGCGTCAGCGGCGGCACGCTGGGCAGCGCAGACGCAGCCAACTACACGCTGCTGAACAGCAGCGGCAGCGCCAGCGCCGACATCACGCCGCGTCCGCTGGTGGCCAGCTACACCGGCGGCAGCCGCGTCTACGACGGCGGCGTGGCCGCGCCCGTGACTGCCAGCAGCACGGGGGTGGTGGCTGGCGACCTGCTCAGCTTTGGGCAAAGCGCGGTCTTCAGCGGCGCCGGCGCGCGCAACGCGGGCAGCGGCAAAACGGTTGAAGTGAGTGGCATCACGCTGGCCGGCGCCGACGCCGCCAACTACATGCTGACGGCCACCACCGCCAGCACCACGGCCAGCATCACGCCGCGGCCCTTGAACGTCAGCGGCCTGTCGGGCCTGGCCGCGGTAGACCGCGTCTACGACGGCACGCGCGACGTGCAGATCACCGGCAGCCTGGCGGTGGGCAACCTGGCCGGCGACATCATCGCCGGCGACAACGTCACGGTCGGTCTGGCCGGCGGCGCGCTGAATGCCGGCACCATGGTCGACAAGGCCGCAGGCAGCGCCAAGAGCGTGGCCGTCAGCGGGCTGACGCTAGGCGGCGCCGACGCGGCGAACTACCAGATCACCGGCACCGCGGGCGTCACCGTGAACATCGCACAGCGGCCGGTGGTGCTGCTGGGCCTGACCACGGTGGACCGCATTTACGACGCCAGCACGCTGGTGGCCGTCAATTCCAGCAGCGGCAGCCTGACCGGCGCGCTGCCCGGCGATGACCTGCAACTGCGCAACAGCGGCGTCACCGGCAGCATGGCCGACAAGCATGCGGGCAGCGCCAAGGCTGTTGTGGTGACGGGCCTTTCACTGGCCGGTGCCGACGCCGGCAACTACACCGCCGCTGGTGGCAGCAATCTCACCGTCAACATCACGCCGCGCACGCTGGTGGCCACGGCCAGCGCGGCCGACAAGGTCTACGACGGCAGGGCAGATGCCATCGATACGCTGGCCGACAACCGTGTCGCTGGTGACACATTGACAGTCACCCGCAGCAGCGCGCGCTTTGCCAGCAAGGACGCCGGCGCGGCGCAGGCCGTCACCGTCAGCGGCCTGGCCTTGGCGGGTGCCGACGCTGGCGACTACGTGCTGGCCAGCACCAGCGCCGCCACCTCGGCCACCATCAAGCCCGCGCCGCTGGCCGTCAACGCTGGCAACCTGAGCAAGGTCTATGGCGAAACTGTCAACCTGAGTGGCGCGGCCTTCAGCACGGTGGGCCTGGTGGCCGGTGAAACCTTGGCCGCCGTCACCTTGACCAGCGCCGGCGCCGCGGCCACTGCGGTGGTCACGTCTTCGCCCTATGCCATCGTCATCGCGAACGCCAGCGGCGGCAGTTTCAACCCGGCCAACTACGTGCTGAGCTACGGCAACGGCGCACTGGCGGTGACGCCGCGCCCGTTGACGGTGGCCGGCAACAACGTGGTGCGCTACGCCGACCAGCCCAACCCAGCCAGCTTCGGCTTTTCCACCAACGGCGGTGGGCTGGTGAATGGCGACAGCGTCACGGCGGTGCTGCTGCCGGCGCCGACGGGCAGTGCCACGGCGGCCGGTGGTTCGGTGTTCGAGCTGGTGCCCAGCGGCGCGGTGTTTGCGGGCAGCCAGGCCGGCAACTACACCCTGCGCTACAGCAACGGCCTGTTGCTGGTGCTGCCCACACCGCCGCGGGTGGGCGACACCAGTTCAGCCGCCGGTGGCGCAGGCGGTGGCCAGGGCCTCGCGGTGCTGGTCGACCAGGCCGAATTGACGCGCGCGCTGGCCGCGCTGGAACGCAGCAACAGCGCGCTGGCCCAGCCTGCGGTGCCGGGCAGCCCGACCGCGGCGCAAGCACGCACAGCACAGGAAGCCACAGCGGCAGAACTGGGCGTGCTGCTGGCCGGCGACGGTGGCCGCATCACCCTGGCGGCCTTGTTGCGCCTGCCACTGGTGTCCTACGACCCCGGCTTGCGCAGGCTGATCTTCGGCACCTCCGCGCCCACACCTTGAGACCGCACGCCGCCTTGCTGCACAGACACCCGATGACCCACCCCACCCCCCGCGCCCTGGGCGTCGCAGCGCTGTGCCTGGCCTGTCTGGCCTGCATGGCCCCTTTGAAGGCGGCGCAGGCCGCACCGCTGGACGACCTGCGCCGCCAGGTTGAAGCCAGCCAGTTCGAGCAGGCCTGGGCCACCGTACAGGCCAACCCGCAGCTCATCGGCGACGTGCACTTCGACTTTCTCTACGGCGTGGCCGCTATCAACGTCGGCCGTGTGCCCGAAGGCCTGCTGGCGCTGGAACGCCACTTGTCGGCAGTGCCCGCCAACGACCGCGCGCGGCTGGAACTGGCGCGGGGCTACTTCCTGCTGGGCGAATACGCCCGCGCCCGGGCCGAATTCGAGTTTGTGCTGCGCTACAACCCACCGGCCGGCGTGCGGGCCAACATCGCCGGCTTCTTGCAGGCCATGCAGGTGCGTGAAGGGGCCGAACGCCGCGACAGCGCGCGCCTGTATGCCGAGGCCGGCCTGGGCTACGACACCAACGTCAACGGCGGCACCTACCAGACCACGGTGCAACTGAGCTTTGCGCCCTTGACGCCCACCGGGGCCTCGCGCCAGGTGGGCGACACCTATGCGCAGCTGGCCGTGGGCGGCCAACAACTGCTGCGCGTGGGCAACCGCTTGCAGGTCTTTGCCGGTGCCGACCTGGACCACCGCGCCAACTTCAAGGAAAAGGCTTACGACCTGAGCAACGCCGGTGTCTATGCCGGCCTGACGCAGCTAGGCGCAGGCGCTTTGTGGCGGCTCACGCTGGGTGCGAGCGAGTTGCTGGTGGGCGGCAACCGCTACCGCGACACCTTCCAGCTGCAGCTCGAAGCCAACGTCACGCTGACCCCCGCCCTGGCCTTGATGGGCTTTGCGCAGTACGCCGAACAACGCCATGCGCTGGCCGACGAAGTGCGCGACGCCCGTGCCAGCACCGTCGGCTTGATGCTGACCCGGAGCTTTGCCGACCTGCCCGGCACGCCGTCGTTGGGCGTGCGCATGAGCTGGACGCAAGAGCAAAACCAGCGCCTGCGCAGCGACCTGAACCGCGACGTGCCCTTGCTGCGCGTGTTTGCCGGCCTGGCGCCCATGCCGGCCCTGCGCGTGTCGGCCGGTGTCACCGCCTACAGGCAAAGCTACGGCAACGCCGACATCGTCTTTGGCACCGTGCGCAAGGACACCGCGCTGGCCGCCGACCTGCTGGCCAGCTACGCGCTGGACCCGCGCTGGACGCTGCGCGGCGACGCCGTGTGGTCACGCAACCGTTCCAACCAAGACCTCTACGACAGCAGCCGCAAGGCGGTGTCGCTGAAGCTCCGCTACCAATACTGAGACCGGGGAAGTCGCATGCCTAACGCTCGAATTCATGGTCATGCCGGCCGGTCTTGGCTGGCGGTCTTGCTGGCGCTCTTGCTGCTGGGTCTTGCGGCTGCGCCGCCCGCGTTCGCGCAACAAGCGCAGCAAACCCAAGCACAACCAGCACCACAGTCACAACAGGCCCCGCTGCGCATCGTGCAGTGGCAAGGCGACGTGCGCGTCAACGGCGCCGCCGCGCAGGCCGGTGCCGTGCCCGCGGCGGCCACGCTGACGACAGGCGCCGACAGCAGCGTGCAGTTGCGCACGGCCACCGGCGCGCTGATCGCCCTGCCCGCCGGCAGCGAACTGCGGCTTGGGGCCTTGCCCAACACCTTGGTCTTGTCAAGCGGCGGCCTGCGCCTGAACACCGCTGGCGCCGAATGGCAGGTTGATTTGCCCGACCGCAGCCTGCGCACCAACGGCTATCTCAAACTGCAGAACTGCGGCGCCGGCTGCGCGCTGCCTGCCGGGCTGTACGGTCGCGTGGCCCAGGGCGACGCGGTGCTGGAATACAAGGGCGGACGTTCGGTGCTGCGCAACCGCAGCTTCCGCTGGGTGAATGCCGCCAGCCGCCCAGAACTGCTGGTGGCCGCCGTGCCGTTGCTCGACGACGCCAGCAACCAGCTTGACGCCACCCGCGTGCGCGCCGAGGTGGCGGCCACGCTGCAAACCGGCATCACCGCCTTTCGCGACGGCAACGACGCCGCGGCCACGCAGGCGCTGGAACGCGTGCGCGTGCTGGCCCCGGGCGAAACACTGGTGCCCTATTACCTGGGTTTGATCGCACTGAAAGGCGAAGACAACGCGACCGCATTGCGGCTGCTGCAACAGTACGCCAGAGAAGACCCCGAAGGCGCGGCCGCGCGCGAAGTGCCCAAGACCTTGACGCTGCTGTCGTCGACCCAGCTGCAGCAAGAAGTGGCGAGCGCCGTGGCGCGTGAAAAAGACGTGGTGGCCAGCCCGCCCGAACCCGGCAGCATTGCTGTGCAGGCTTTCGTCAACCGCGGCAGCGAAGACTTCCGCGCGCTGGCCAAAGGCCTGGCTGCGATGATCATTGCCGACCTCAGCAAAGTGCCCGGCCTGAAGGTGCTGGAACGCGAAAAGGTGCAACTGCTGGTGAACGAAGCCAAGCTGGGCGACAGCGGCCTGGCCGACACCGCTTCGGCCGTGCGTTCCGGGCGTTTGATGCGCGCCGAAAAAGTCGTCGTCGGCAACTTCGAGGTGCAGTGATGAAGACCTTGTTCAAGCGCACCTGCGCGATGCTCCTGGTGGCCAGCGCAGGCGGTGCCGTGGCCCAAGGTTTTGCGCTCGAAGGTGCGGTCATCGACAGCCGCAGCGGCGCCAACCTGGGCGTGGTCAGCGAACGCGGCGATGTCAATTCGCTGTTCCGCGCGCAAAAGGCCATGACCTTCGGCATCCTGCGTGCGGCCGGCATATCGCTGGAACAACTGCCGCCCGATGTGCGTGCGCGCATCGAGCGTTTTGCGACCACCAACCTGGAAGCCTTTCGCGCCTTTTCACAGGGGCTGGACTTGAAGGACCAGGGCAAGTTCGTCGAGGCCAAGGTCTTGTTCCGCCGCGCCGCCGAACTCGACCCCGGCTTTGCGCTGGCCACTGAGCAGCAACAGGCCATGCCCGACGTGAACCTGGGCACCAGCGTGCAAACGCGGGCCGTCATCGTGGCCGCTGCCGGCGCTGCGGTAGACCGCGGCAAAGCCAGTTTTACGGTCGACACCGCGCGTGCACTGGCCGCGCTGGCCGCAGGCCAAACGGTGGTGGCGGTGCCGCTGGCCAACAACGCCGAGCCCGCCACGGCGGTGGACTATTCCACCAACCCGCCTGGCGCTTCATCGCAGCTGCAGCCCAATCTGGTGGCCGGTATTTCGTATGCGGTGACGCTGGCCTCGGGCACCCAGGTACACATTGCCAACGCCGCCGAATGGAAGGGCGACAGCTATGCCGTCGCAGGCGGTGTGCTGCAAAGCCTGGGCGGCGTCGGCAGCTTCCAGGCGCGGCTGGCCAACGGCAGCAACGTGCCTGGCGGCAACGCCGTGCTGGCCGACGGCAGCACGGCCTACTGGGGGCGCTGGTTGTCCACGCCCACGGCCAGCGCCACGGTCACGGTGTCGGGTGTGACGAAATCGGCGCCCGAACTGGGCGCGGTGGATTACGTGCACTCCAACGCCACGCGCCAGATGCCCGGCAGCGGCACCGCGGTGTTCACGCCCAGCGGCGGTTCACTGACGCAAACCAGCGGCCAGATTGCGGTGAACTTCGTGGCCCAGAGCGTCGAACTGCGCAACCTGGGTTTTCGCATCGACGGGCTGATTTTCAGTGGCCTGAACGGCAACACCACCTACGACCCACGCGCCGTGGCGTCGGGCACTTTTGGCGGCAA
>JANMJI010000267.1:0-6147 GCA_031371275.1 Betaproteobacteria bacterium | reverse complement strand
CGAGCGTGCGCGCCGCGCCGCTGCGGCGACTGAGCGCGAGGCCCAGGTCATCGAGCTTGACGATGCCGGCCACCAGCCCGTAGACGAACACCGTCATCAGCGCCGCCACCCCCGCCAGCACGGCGAACTGGGTGAGCAGCGATGCACCGGCGGTGGTGCCGAGCGTGATGGCGATGATCTCGGCCGAGAGGATGAAATCGGTGCGCACCGCGCCCTTGATCTTGTCGCGTTCGAGCGCCACCAAGTCCTGCGCCGGGTCTTGCAGAGCCCGTGTGCGCTCGCTGCGGCGGGCGGCGTCTTCTTCGGCGCTGTGCAGCCAGCGGTGGGCGATTTTCTCGAAGCCTTCGAAGCACAGAAAGGCGCCCCCCAACATCAACAGCGGCGTTACCAGCCACGGCGCGAAGGCACTGATGGCCAGTGCCGCGGGCACCAGGATGGCCTTGTTGACGAACGAGCCCTTGGCCACTGCCCACACCACCGGCAGTTCGCGTTCGGCGCTGACGCCGCTGACCTGCTGCGCGTTCAGCGCCAGGTCGTCGCCCAGCACACCCGCGGTCTTCTTGGCCGCCAGCTTGCTGAGCAAGGCCACGTCGTCCAGGATGCTGGCCACGTCGTCGATGAGGGCGAGAAGACTGCTGGTGGCCATCACACCGATTCTGCACGGCCCGGGCGCCCCACCGATGGCCATGCGAAGACGCCGCCGCACTGCGTGAACACTTTCTGTTCGACCCCGGTCTCAGCTTCCTGAACCAGGCGCTTTCAGGGCCTGCCTGCAACACGCAGGCCAGGCTGGGCACGCTGGTCAGCGCGCTGGCAATCGTGCTTGCAAACGTGCTTACAAACGCGCTTACAAACGCCCTGGCAATCGCCGGCGTGTGACGACCACCAGCAGCACCAGGCCCGCGGCCATCATCAACACGCTGCCGGGCTCTGGCACGGCGGAGATGGCCAGCGACAGCATCGCGCTGGCGACCAGCGCATGTCCGGCAGACGTGGGGTGGATGCCGTCCCAGAACAGGTACTTGCTGGGGTCGCAGCCCAGCACGCCACCGCAGGCATCGACGACGTTGGTCAAGCCATACGCGCCAGGGCTGGCGATGATGGTGTTGAAGGTGCCAAACACGTCAAAGACACTGACACCCGCTTCGCCCGTCAGCCGCGTCGTCAGCGCGGCGTTGAAGGCGCTTGAGATGCTGGTGGCGCCTATCGAAGTGGGGATGCCGAGCGCCAGCACAGCCGGGGCCTTGCCGACGTTGGGTGCGTCCCAGACGATGATGTGCGCCGCGCCACGGGCCTGCAGCGCATCGACCATGTCGCCGACGCCGCTGGCGTAGGCCGCGGCGGCGCTGGCGACAAGGGCCGGCGCTGCACCGGCGGCGAGAACATCGCGCACGTCATTGCCACCCACCGCAATCACATACAGCGCCGAAGATGTCACGCCAATGGGGCTGGCCAGGAAGCCGTTGAGCGCCGTCTTCGCACTGGGCGGGAAGGGCACGCCGTCGGTGGTCGTGCGCGCGCCGCCATAGGCATAGTTGCCGCCACCCCCGCCAAGCAGCGAAGGCCCGGCAGCCGCGGGCAGGCCCAGCGAGTTCGCAAAGGAGTTCACCCAGACCCGCGAGTTGGTATACGCACCCAGGCCATAGGGCTGGGTGGGCACGTAGGTGTTGGTGATGGGCTGCGATGCGTTCAAGCCGATCACAGCGGCGTTGTTGCCACCATCGGACAGGCTGTCGCCGAACACGTACAGCGCGCTGTAGGGCAACAGCGCCACAACGTCCTGCGCATGGCTGCACAGGCCCACCGTGGCCAGCGCGGCGGCGGCCAGCAATTTCTTGAACAGTTGCATCGAAGTTCCAGTGCCGAAAATGGGGTCCGTGAAACTAACACGCAGCCCGCGACGCGGCATCCGGGTCAGCGCTGACAGCGGGCCGGCTTCCCCCGATTTGCGGGGGGGGATTGGCAGACGGTTTGGCAGCCCTATCGCGGCGGTTTGCGCGCCAGGCCGGGCCGCGGCGGCAGCCCGGTGTGTTGCGTCAGCACGCGGCCTTGCGTCACCGGCGATGTCTGCGCGCCGGCCGCCGTGCTGTTCTTGCGCCGCGCGCTCACGTAGCCCGTGCCCGCGGCCGGCTGGTAGGTGGGAATGAGCTGGTGCTTGCCGTTGCCGATGAGGTCGGCGCGGCCGAGTGTCTTCAGTGCCTCGCGCAGCAGCGGCCAGTGGGCCGGGTCGTGCCAGCGCAGGAAGGCCTTGTGCAGGCGGCGGCGCTTGTCACCGCGCACGATGTCCACGCGCTCGGCCCGCGCATGGGGCCCATCCAGCGCGCGGCTGATGCCCTTCAGCGGGTTCAGATTGGTGTGGTACATGGCCGTGGCGGTGGCCATCGGCGATGGATAAAAGGTCTGCACCTGGTCGGCCTTGAAGCCGTTGCGCTTGAGCCAGATGGCCAAATTCATCATGTCTTCATCGGTGGTGCCCGGGTGGGCCGCGATGAAGTACGGAATGAGGTACTGCTTCTTGCCCGCCTCGGCGCTGTCCTGCTCGAACCTCTGCTTGAAACGGTCGTAGCTGCCGATGCCCGGCTTCATCATCTTCGACAGCGGCCCGCCTTCGGTGTGCTCGGGCGCGATCTTCAAATAACCCCCGACATGATGGGTCACCAATTCCTTCACGTATTCCGGGCTTTGTACGGCCAGGTCGTAGCGCAGGCCGCTGCCGATCAAGATCTTCTTCACGCCACGCAGCGCACGCGCGCGGCGGTACAGCTTGATGAGCGGGCCGTGGTCGGTATTCAGATTGGGGCAGATGCCGGGGTAGACGCAACTCGGCTTGCGGCAAGCCGCTTCAATGGCCGTGCTCTTGCAGCCAATGCGCCACATGTTGGCGGTGGGGCCGCCCAGGTCGCTGATGACGCCGGTGAAGCCCTTGACCTTGTCGCGGATGTCCTCGATCTCGCGGATGACGCTGTCTTCACTGCGGCTTTGGATGATGCGGCCTTCGTGTTCGGTGATGCTGCAAAAGGTGCAGCCGCCAAAACACCCGCGCATGATGTTGACGCTGAAGCGGATCATTTCCCAGGCCGGGATCTTGGTCACGCCGTCATGGCCGCCCTTGTCGTCGGCATAGGCGGGATGCGGGCCCCGCGCATACGGCAGGTCGAACACCGCGTCCAGCTCTGCCGTGCTCAGCGGAATGGGCGGCGGCGTGATCCAGACATCACGGTCGCCATGCCTTTGCACCAGTGCACGCGCGTTGCCGGGGTTGGTTTCCAGGTGCAGCACGCGGTTGGCGTGGGCGTACAGCACGGCGTCACTTTTCACCTGCTCGTAGCTGGGCAAGCGCAGCACGGTCTTGTCGCGCGGTGGCATCTGCACGGCGCCGGTCTTGCGGCTGACGGGCATGGAAATCCTGGTCATCGCAGGCGCGCCGCTGCCGTCTTCCTTGGCGCAAGTCGCACCCACCGAAGCCGCAGCTTCGCTGGTCGTCAAATAAGGGTTGATGTGATCATCGACGCGGCCCGGGCGGTCAACCTCGGTGCTGTCGATTTCCATGTAGCCCTGCGGCGCCAGGCCCGGCGCGGTGCGCACCATGAAGGCCGTGCCGCGCACGTCGGTGATGGTCTCTATCGGCTGGCGCGCGGCCAGCCGGTGCGCCACTTCGATGATGGCGCGCTCGGCATTGCCGTACAGCAGCAGGTCGGCCTTGCTATCGACCAGGACGCTGCGGCGCACCTTGTCTTGCCAGTAGTCGTAATGCGCAATGCGGCGCAGGCTGGCTTCAATGCCGCCAATGACCACTGGCACATCGCTCCAGGCTTGCTTGCAGCGCTGGGTGTAGACCAGCGTGGCGCGGTCTGGGCGTTGGCCGCCTTGGCCGCCCGGGGTGTAGGCGTCGTCGCTGCGGATTTTTCGATCGGCCGTGTAGCGGTTGATCATCGAATCCATGTTGCCGGCGGCGACACCAAAGAACAGGTTCGGCTTGCCCAATGGCTTGAAGGCATCGGCGCTTTGCCAGTCGGGCTGGGCGATGATGCCGACGCGAAAGCCTTGCGCTTCCAGCGTGCGGCCAATGACGGCCATGCCGAAGCTGGGATGGTCAACATACGCGTCGCCGGTGACGATGACGATGTCGCAACTGTCCCAGCCCAGCTCGTCCATCTCGGCGCGGCTCATGGGCAAAAAGGGCGCGGGGCCGAAGCGCTTGGCCCAGAAAGGGCGGTAGCTGCCGATTGTTTTGACAACAGGCTTCACTTCAGGTGGGGCCGCAAACTTGGCGGGCGGGGGGGCGAGGGCTTGCACAGGCTGAACAGGGGGCCGGCTGGGCCGGCGAAGCGGTGATTGTCGGGCCGCAGCCTGCTTCGTGGGTGTGCAAGGCCAAGGGCGGCAGCGAGGACGGCAACGAGCACGACAACACAGGCGGCTCAAGCCAGCCTCACAGACGGCCGATATACGTCACATGGACGGTCTACTGAGCTGGATTGGCACCGCCTTCGGTGCCCTGTTTGTCGTCGCGGTGGCGGTCGCCTGGTGGGAACACCTGGTGCGCTCGAAACAAGCGCACACGCCGCCCGAGGCAGCGCCGGCGCGCG
Source organism: Betaproteobacteria bacterium (assembly GCA_031371275.1). Taxonomy (GTDB): domain Bacteria; phylum Pseudomonadota; class Gammaproteobacteria; order Burkholderiales; family Burkholderiaceae_C; genus Rubrivivax. Next base: position 1,561 of record JANMJI010000267.1, on the reverse strand, counting down.
CCGTCAGCGTCGACGTGCAGCTGGACACCTTGACCGCCGCCCTGCCCGGCGACAGCGCCGAACGCCGCGCCACGCTGGACGGCGCCATCGGCCGCATGGCGCAAGCTGGCAAGCGCCCGGGCTGGGTCGACACACGTCCGATGGTGCAGGCCGGCAAGCGCAACGGCAAGCCGGTGGACACCGCCGCATCGCCCTTGGCCTGAGGGCCAAAGCCCTCGGCCGCTACAGCCTTACACCGACACCGCGCCTTGAGCCTGCGGCGCCGCGTCTTCGTTGGCATCCTCACCCAGAAAGCCGCCGCTCTGGTGCGCCCACAGCCGGGCGTAAATGCCACCGGCGGCCAGCAGCGTGTGGTGGTCGCCGACTTCGACGATGCGGCCCTGGTCCATCACCACCAGCCTGTCCATCGCCGCGATGGTGGAAAGCCGGTGCGCAATGGCGACCACCGTCTTGCCTTCCATCAGTCGGTACAGGCTTTGCTGGATGGCGGCTTCCACTTCGCTGTCCAGCGCGCTGGTGGCTTCGTCCAGCAGCAATATCGGCGCGTCTTTCAGCATCACGCGCGCAATCGCAATGCGCTGGCGCTGGCCGCCACTGAGCTTCACACCGCGTTCGCCGACATGGGCGTCGTAGGCTTTGCGGCCTTTGGCATCCGTCAAGCCGCCGATGAAGTCGTGCGCTTCGGCGCGTTCTGCGGCGCGCAGCATTTCAGCGTCGCTGGCGTCGGGGCGGCCGTAGACGATGTTGTCGCGCACCGAGCGGTGCAGCAAAGACGTGTCCTGCGTGACCATGCCGACCTGCCTGCGCAGGCTTTCCTGGGTCACGCCGGCGATGTCCTGGCAGTCGTTGAGGATGCGCCCCGCTTCCAGGTCGTACAGCCGCAGCAGCAGGTTCACCACCGTGCTTTTGCCCGCGCCAGAACGGCCCACCAAACCGATTTTTTCACCCGCACGGATGTGCAGGTTCAGGCCATCGACGACACGTCGCTTGCCGCCGTAGGCAAACACCACGTTGTCGAACTGCACCTCGCCTTTGGGCACCCGCAGCACTTGGGCGTCAGGCTGGTCTAACACCGAACGTGTGCGTGACAGCGTGGCCATGCCGTCCTGCACGGTGCCGATGTGTTCGAACAGCGTGGCCATTTCCCACATCACCCAGTGCGAGATGCCGTTCAATCGAAAAGCCATGGCGGTGGCGGCGGCCACCGCGCCCACGCCCACGGCAGACTGTGTCCACAGGTTCAGGCTGACGCCTGCGGTGGCGGCGATGAGCCCCACGCTGAGCATCTGGTTGACGGTCTCGAAGCCGCTGACCAAGCGCATCTGGCCATAGGCCGTGCTCATGAATTCCTGCATCGCGCCGCGGGCGAAATGGGCTTCGCGGTGCGAGTGCGAAAACAGCTTCACGGTGGCGATGTTGGTGTAGGCGTCGGTGATGCGGCCTGTCATCAGCGAACGTGCGTCGGCCTGCGCTTGCGCCACCTTGGCCAGGCGCGGCACGAAGAAGCACAGCGCGGCGATGTACAGCACCAGCCAGCCCATGAAGGGCGCCACCAGCCACA
>JANMJI010000246.1:0-7842 GCA_031371275.1 Betaproteobacteria bacterium | reverse complement strand
GGGAACAGCACCACGTCCAGCATCTTGCGCAGATAGCTCACGCCGCCGGTGCCGCCGGTGCCGCGCTTGAAGCCGATGACGCGTTCTACCGTCGTCACATGGCGAAAGCGCCACAGCCGGAAGGCGTCTTCCAGGTCGGTCAACTCTTCGCCCAGCTGGTACAGGTCCCAGTGTGTCTCTGGCGCACGGTAGGCCACCAGCCAGGCTTGTTCGACCTCGCTGCTTTCGACATAGGGCAGGGTCCAGTCGCGTTCGCTGTGGCTGTCCGGCACGGGCAGGCCGCGGCGGGCCAGCAGGCGCAGCGCTTCGTCGTACAGCGAAGGCGCTTGATAGGCCGCCTGCACCCGCGCCAGCAGGTCGCTGCGGTGGGCGTGCGGCGCCAGCATCAGCGCGTTCTTGTTGCCCAGGCTGAATTCGATGCAGCGGTATTGCCAGCTTTGAAAGCCGCTGCTTTGCGCCAGGTAGGGGCGTATGGCGCTGTATTCGGGCGGCGTCATGGTGGCCAGCACGTCCCAGGCATGCACCAGCTGTTCCATGATTTTGCTCACCCGCGCCAGCATCTTGAAAGCGCCCTGCAGATGATCCCCCGCAATGGCCCGCATGGCGCCGTGCAGTTCGTGCAGCAGCAGCTTCATCCAGAGTTCGCTGGTCTGGTGCTGCACGATGAACAGCATCTCGTTGGGGTCGGGTGAAAGCGGGTGCTGGGCGTTCAGCACCGCGTCCAGGTGCAGGTAGTCGCCATAGCTCATGGCGGCGCTGAAGTTGAGTTGCGCGCCTTCGGGGCCGGCATCACCTTCAGGGTTGACCGGGCAGCCGCTCATTTCAGGTGACCGCTTTGCGTTGGTTGAACTCGGGGCGCTGCCATTCGTCGCTTTCGATAACTTGGCGCACCTGTTCGGCCGCATCCCAGGCATCGACATAACGCAGATACAGCGGGGTGAAGCCGAAGCGCAGGATGTCGGGGGTTCTGAAATCGCCGATCACGCCGCGGGCGATCAGCGCCTGCATCACCGGGTAGCCGATCTGCGGGTGGGCGAAACACACCTGGCTGCCACGCAGCGCATCGTCTTGTGGCGACACCAGGGTCAGCGCCGGGCAGGTGGCCTGCACCCGCTGCGCAAACAACCGGCCCAGCGCCAGTGACTTGCTGCGCAGCGCGGCCATGCCGCCCATCACTTCGGCGGCCAGCACGGTGTCGACACCACATTCCAGCGCGGCCAGACTCAACACCGCCGGCGTGCCGCACAGATAGCGTGTTATGCCGGCGGCCGGCCGGTAGCCGGGCGTGAAATCGAAAGGCGCGGCGTGGCCCATCCAGCCGGCCAGGGGCTGCCAGAATTTGTCGGCATGCTGCGGATGCACCCACACGAAAGCCGGTGCGCCGGGGCCGCCGTTGAGGTATTTGTAGCCGCAGCCGACGGCGAAATCAGCCGCCGCGGTGCTTGGCGACGCGGCTTCCAGCGAACCGGCGTGCAAATCCACCGGCACCGCGCCGGCGCTGTGTGCCAGGTCCCACACCGTCAGCGCGCCGGCTGCATGGGCCGCCCGCGTCAACGCCGCCATGTCGTGCATGTGGCCGCTGCGGTAGTTCACATGGGTCAGCATCAGCACGGCAGTGTGCTCGTTCAGCAGCGCTGGCAGATCATCGGCTTCGGCCAGCCGAAGCTCACAACCACGTTCGCGGGCCAGCGCTTGCGCGATGTACAAATCGGTGGGGAAGTTGCTGCTTTCGCTCAAGATGATTTTTCTTTGCGGCGCCTCGGCGGCGGTGATGTTCAGTGCCGCGCTCAAGACCTTGAAGACGTTGACGCTGGTCGAATCGGCGACCACCAGTTCGCCCGGCCCTGCGCCCACCAGCCGCGCGATCTTGTCGCCCACGCGCTGCGGTAGGTCTATCCAGCCGGCGTTGTTCCAGCTGCGGATGAGGCCCGTGCCCCACTCTTGCGTGACCACCTGCTGCACCCGCGCTGCGGTGCTTTTCGGCAGTACGCCGAGCGAATTGCCATCGAGATAGAGAACGCCTTCGGGCAGCGCGAACTGGTCGCGCAATGGGGCCAATGGGTCGGCAGCGTCAAGCGCCAGCGCGTCGCCTCGGGTCATGCAATTCCTTGGCATCTCAGCGCAGTTTGCGCAGTTCGCGCAGGACTGCGCGAACCGGCGACGCATCGGCTGTCGTCAGCTTCAGCGGCAGCGCAATCAGTTCGTAGTCGCCCTCGGCCACATCGTCCAGCACCAGGTTTTCCAGCACCCGCAGGTTGCGCCGGCGTATCACCTGGTGGCTGTCCAGCGTCTTGCTTTGCGCGGGGTCGATGCTGGCGGTGTCTATGCCTATCAGCGTCACGCCCAGGTTGGCCAGGCGTTCGATGGTCTGGGGCGCGTAGCCGGCAAGCGCGCCGTCCCAGCGGTCGACCGGCGCTTGCGCGTAGGTGCGCACCAGCACGCGCGGCGGCAGGTTTTCAAGCGCATGCTGAAGATGCGCCCACAACACCAACGGCCCGCAAGCGACGGCGTGGATGACGCGGCAGGGGCCCAGGTAGGGCGCCAGGTCGAGCGCGCCAATGGCCGCGCCTGCGTCGTCGTAGTGCAGCGGGGCGTCAGCGTGGGCGCCGGTGTGCGGCGAAAGCGTCAGCGTGCTGACGTTCACCGGGCAGCCCGGGCCTATGCGCGCGGCCCATACGCTGGTGTAGGGCGCGTCACCCGGAAACACCGGCGCGCCAGCGTGCACGGGGGGTGAGATGTCCCACAGACGTGGTGACGAACGGGGTGACGAACGTGTTGACGAGCGGGGTGAAAGACGGGGCGCACGGGTCTCGACGGGCTGCATGATGTTCATGATATCGCCGGCCCTTATCGGGTTGACAACCAAACTGGCAAACCAAAGAATGCCCGGCATGCCTGCCCACTCTGGTCATGCCAGCGCCCATGTCGATACCTTCGCGCATGACTGTCTGCCGCCACCGCATGCGCTGCCCGAATGCCTGTTTGATTTGCCTGGCCTGCAGTTCCCGCCGCGGCTGAATTGCGCCACCGTTTTGCTCGACGATGCCGTGGCCCGCGGCGAAGGCGGAAGGCTGTGCATCCAGGGCGCCGGTGTGCGCTGGACGTATGCCGATTTGCTGGCCCAGGCCAACCGTATCGCCCAGGTGCTGGTGCAACAAATGGGGCTGGTGCCGGGTAACCGCGTGCTGCTGCGCGGCGCCAATTCACCGATGCTGGCGGCCTGCTGGTTTGCCGTCGTCAAGGCCGGCGGCATTGCGGTGGGCAGCATGCCGCTGCTGCGCGCACGCGAGTTGCAAGCCATCGTGCAGAAGGCGCAGATCAGCCATGCCTTGTGTGATGGGGCGCTGGCCGATGAACTGCTGGCGGCCTTGCCCTTGTGTCAGACGCTGAAGCAACTGCGCTGCTGGGGCGGTGAACTGGAAAAGCTGGCTGCCACGCAGCCCACTCACTTCGACAACACAGACACCGCGGCCGAGGACATCTGCCTCATCGCTTTCACCTCGGGCACCACCGGCGTGCCCAAGGGCACGGCGCACTTCCACCGCGACGTGATGGCCGCCTGCGCCTGTTGGCCACTGCATGTGCTGCGCCCCACGCGCGACGATGTTTTCATAGGCAGCCCGCCATTGGGTTTCACCTTCGGCCTGGGCGGCTTGCTGCTGTTTCCGATGGCCGTCGGCGCCAGCACGGTGCTGGTCGAAAAGACATCACCCGAAGCGCTGTTGCAGGCCATCGCGCAGTACGCTGCCACGGTGTGCTTCACGGCGCCCACGTCCTACCGCGCGATGGCCGGCCTGCTTGAAAAAAACACCGCACAAAACATGGCGCAGCACGACCTGCACACGCTGCGCAAATGCGTCTCAGCCGGCGAGGCGCTGCCCGCGGCCACGCGTCTGCTTTGGAAGCAGGCCAGCGGCATCCAACTCATAGACGGCATTGGTTCCACCGAGATGCTGCACATCTTCATCTCGGCCGACGAAGCCCAGGCCCGGCCCGGCGCCACCGGCCTGCCCGTGCCCGGCTACCGCGCTGTGGTGCTGGACGAGCATGGCCATGAACTGCCCCCCGGCCAGGTCGGCCGGCTGGCAGTCAAAGGCCCCACCGGCTGCAAGTACCTGGACGACCCGCGCCAGGCCGACTATGTGCAAAACGGCTGGAACCTCACCGGCGACGCGTACTTGATCGACAGTGACGGGCAGTTTGTCTACCAGGCGCGCACCGACGACATGATCGTCAGCGGCGGCTACAACATCGCCGGGCCTGAGGTGGAAGCTGCACTCTTGCTGCACCCCGCGGTGGCCGAATGTGGGGTGGTTGGCCAGCCCGATGAAGCGCGCGGCATGGTCGTCAAGGCCTGCGTCGTGTTGAAGCCCGGCTTCGACGCCAACGACCTGATGGCGCAAGCGTTGCAAGACTTCGTCAAGCAGACGATTGCGCCCTACAAATACCCGCGCCAGATCGAGTTTCGCAGCAGCCTGCCACGCACCGAAACCGGCAAGCTGCAGCGTTTCTTGTTGAAGCAAAAGGGCTGCGCCGGCCGCATCTTTTCAAGCAAGCGAGAACCAACATGAAACTGCTGCAACCCCCGACCTGGGCCACGCCGCGCGGTTATGCCAACGGCGTGGCCGCCCGCGGCACGCAGATTTTCGTGGCCGGGCAAATCGGCTGGAACGCGCAGAACGTGTTTGTCAGCGACGACCTGGTGGCCCAGGTGCGCCAGGCGCTGCAAAACGTGCGCACCGTGTTGCTTGAGGCCGGTGCCTTGCCCGAACACATCGCCCGCATGACCTGGTACGTGACAGACAAGCACGAGTACCTGGCGCGTGGCCGCGAAATTGGCGCCGTCTACCGCGAAGTGATAGGCAGCTACACGGTGGCGATGTCTGCCGTGCAGGTGGTGGCCCTGATGGAAGACCGCGCCAAGGTCGAGATCGAAGTCACGGCCGTGCTGCCGTGATCTGCGCGGGTGCCGCCAGGGGCCGGCGGCCGTAAGTCAAACGCGCCCACAGCGTTTCCATCGGGCCGCGTTCGTGGCTGCGCATCCACCACAGGCTCCACGGCACCTGAATACCCCAGAAAATGGCCAGCGACAGCACGAAACCCAGCGCCGGGCCCACCTTGTCCCACAGGCCAAAGCCCCAGTTGTAGAACAGCGTGGTGCAGATCAGCGTCTGCATCAGGTAGTTGGTCAGCGGCATGCGGCCGGCCGCACCCAGCGGTGCCAGGCGGCGCTGCCAGGCTGGAATCTGCGCCAGCCGCACGATGGCCAGCACGTAGAAGATCATCATCGCCGGACGGCTGATGTTGTAGCAGAGGCCACCCAGAATCTTGATCGGCGAAGGCCCGGGCACCCGGTTGAAGGCGAAGATGAGCGTGAAGCCCAAGCCGCACACCAGGCCCACGGCCAGCGCCCACCACATCAGCCGGCGCACTTGCGGCATCAGTTCTGGCACGCGCTGGGCCCAGCGGCGGCGGCCGGCCAGCAAGCCGATGAGCATGGTCAAGGCCATGCTCACATAAAAGCCGAAAGTGCCCCAGGCCGAGAGGGGGTCGAAGTATTCGCGGGCCATCATGCGCATGTTCTCGCGCACCGCGTCGATGTAGCCGCCATGGCCGAAGGCGGCGTTGTTGCTGATGCCGAAAGCCAGCCCTTCCTGCACGCGCGTGGCCACCAGGTCGGGCGTGAAGATCACCAGCCGCAACAGGCCCGACAGCATCGGGTAGACCAGGCACACGCCCATCAGCACCCAGAGCCCGCGGTCGCTGACCTTGCGCAGCCCGAACAGCATCACCAGGCCCAGCACGGCATAGATGTGCAGCACGTCGCCCGTCCACAGCAGGTTGGCGTGCAGCAGGCCGATGATGGCCAGCACCGCCAGCCGGCGCACATAAAAGCCGGTGGCGTGCAGCGGGTCTTGCTGCTGCATGCGTGTGAACTGGATCGTGAAGCCGATGCCGAAGAGCAGGCTGAACATGCTGTTGAACTTGCCCGAGAACAGCATGTCGCGCAACTCTTCCGCGAACTGGTCGATGGCCAGCGGCCAGTGGTGCGAGCCGTTCGATTCGGTGAAGCCGCTGTAGCTGAAGCCCGGCATGTTCATTATGAGAATGCCCATCAAGGCAAAGCCACGCAGGATGTCCAGCGTGGGCAGGCGTTCGGTGGAGGGCAGCGAAGACGCGGCCTGGGGCTGGTTCATCATCAAGTCCTCCTTGGGCGCTGCTGATGCCGGTGTGGCCGGTGGGCAGGCATGACCGGGCGCCAGCTTCTGACATTGCGATGTTGCCTGTGTTCAGCGCCCGGGCCAAGCCACAAAGTGGGGATGGCCGTGGCAGCAGATTCCAACGATGAAGCAGATGCGCCAATTCATCGCTTGGGAGCGCCCGCTTGTCGGCATCAGTAGGAGCAACGCGAGTTACGGCTGGTCGAGGGGGAAGGCAAGACCGACGCGCTGGCGATGAACCACGACACCTTGCGCCGCAACGCCTGAGCCCAGCTTATGCAAGTCTTCGACGCCCTGCGCGAACTCGTGACCTAGCCCGATCCGGCCAAGCGGCCTATCGGGTTCATCACGCCTGACGACACGGGCAAGAAGACTCAGGCCAGGCTCAAGGGGTGATCCAAAAAGGGAATCGTCGCCATTTCTAGAGCGATCCTTATCGCTATTTGTAGAATGTAAACCCCTGCTTAGGGCCGATGTTCTGCCCAGCGGGCACCACAAGCACTTCGTCAATTCGCAGATCGAGTTGATTCAAATTCTCAATCGAGAAAATTCTCTTTTTCAGAAGTTCGTCAATCACTTGTTTGCGAGCAAGCGCCGTTGCAGCTACTTCTGAAATTGACTCAACACATCTTGTCGTGAAAAATCCAGAGCATTGCTCACTTCGACCCAAGCCAATCAAGTTCAGTAGTGATGACCATCGGTGCGCCACGACAAAGCGAAGACCTCGCCCTTCGATTCGGATCAGGTAGCTGGTCATCGTTTAGACAACTCCTTGTCGAGGGCTTTAGACTCAAGTATCCCGCCGACGCGAAAAACACCTTTGAATTCATTGCTGCCACCTGATGTAGTCGGGCCTGCAAAATCGTTTTCAGCTCCCGCGGAGGGCAGTGAGCGACGCCAGGCGCAAGAAGTGTGCACCAGCTAAACGCAGCCAAGCCGCGAAGGGCAGTCTGGGCAGACCGATGACCGCGCGCCACGACCCGTTGACGCTGGTTCGGCTCCACAGAGTCAGCCTGAACAGGACAAAGAAAAACGCCTTCGCGTCTTTTGCGGCCTGCGCCGCGATGGCCCGCAGCAGCCAGCGGATGTTGTACCCCGCGGCACAGCTCAGTGCGTGTAGCGCGTCACCCAACTCGCCCTTGAGCCAGCAGCGTTGCATGCCGTGATCGGCTTTGGTGTGGCCGATCAACGGCTCGATGGCTTGGCGGCGTTTGAGCCACTTGCGCTGCAGCTTGGTCAGCGACTTGTACTTGCCACGGTGAATGATCTCCACGTTCGGGTTGTCGGCGTCCACGCCCCTGAACCCCAAGTCCACGATGACTTGCTTGGGCGCACGTCCCAGGTCTTGCATCAGGTTGGTGGTCTGCTCCAACTGGGCTGCCAGCGTGTGGCCATCAAATGGGTTGCCGGGAAAACTTCTGCCGCCCACCATCAAGCCGCGCAGATGCGTGACGGCCAGGCTGACCTTCACACCGAACTCGTAGGGCTTGCGCGCTTTTCCTTTGCCGATGCACACCACTTCGGGCGCGTGCAGCGCGTAGAGCTTGTTCTTGTCTGATCGCTGCTGCGTGCGGATGCGCTCGGCGCGTTCCAGCCAGGTCCTCAATGCGCTCAGTGCTGT
>JANMJI010000242.1:0-9254 GCA_031371275.1 Betaproteobacteria bacterium | reverse complement strand
GCAGCCACGTCAGGTTGGCCTCGGTGGCGATGCCCGCATCCATCACCACCGTCGCACCGGGGGGCGCGCCCAGGCCGTTGAGCATGTCCTTCAAGGTCGCGGGCTCGCTGGCATTGCCGGCGAAGACGCGGCTGCGGCGCGCAAACCCGCTGCCGTCCAGCGCCATCGCCAGGGTGACCAGCGGGCAGTCGCTGCGGCACTCCTTGCTGTGGCCGCGTTTGGCCTTGCCCACGCCTGCGGCGACGCCCTCGAAGTAGGTGTTGGTCAGGTCGTACAGGGTGACGGTCTCACCGAAGCCGAAGATCGATTGCGCTTGGGCGAACAGGTGGTCCTGCAAGGCCTCGCGGTGCTTGTACAGCGTGTCCGAAGCACGGTACAGGCGGTTCAGGTCCATCGCCTCGAAGTCGTAGCCGATCAGCTCACCGAGCGCCGAGCGCTGCTGCAACCAGGCGTGCGTGGCCAGCTCGCTGCCGGGGTGGGCCATGCGGCCAACGATGTTGCCAACGGCAGCGGCGATCTGCACCCGGCTCAAGCCCAGTGCGGCCAGCTTGTCGTCCAAGCCGCACTGGCGCATCGCCCAGACGGCCGCGTGCTCAACGCCCACGCTGCGCGGGCGCACCAGATCGAGGGAGTCGAGATCGACCTCCTGGTATCGGCCCGGCTCGCCGGGGTCCGGCTGGGCGGCCTCACGGGCCGTGATGCTCGCCGCCGAGGGCTGCATCGCGATCAACTGCGCCGCATAGCGCTGCGCGTGGGCCTGGCCCGCATCGGAAAGCGTTGGATCGGGCAGCGAGGACTGCCCGCGAAGCAGCTCATCGATGCGCCTGGCAAGCGCCGGCCACTCGCGCTGTGGCAGATCGAAGTGACTGCCCAGGTTGAGCACCGTGGCTTGCTTGACGGCGCTGCCCACGCGAACGCTTTGCACCAAGCGGTGGGTGGTGTAGGGCTGGCCGGAGGTGCGATTGCGGGTTTGGGTGCGCCGGATGAACATCAACAGATGCTGCACGAAAACGCGGGCAAAAGATCATCTGTTGCAAAATATTATGGCACTACATTTCACTTTTGAACCGACCCCCAGCATCGATGCGGGTTAGCGGTCGGTGAGATCGGGAAATGGGTCTAAGTTGAAAGACTTGGGTTAGATTCAATCGCCCCCGCGTGAGTACCCCAAAAAGCCCGAGCGCAAGGCGCAAGGCTTGCCCAGGCTGGTGGCCTGGGCAAGCCTTGCAACAGCGCGCGCGGGCTTTTGGGGTACTCACCCGCAGGGCCGCTGCGCCCAAGGGCGCAGCGCGTCGTTGCCGCCCTTGCCCAGGCCACCAGCCTGGGCTGCGGGCCGCGCCCAGCGCTGCGCCTTGGCTGCGCCTTGGCTGCACCGGCGCGTGGGCGATTCAGTTGATGACGGGCCCTTGTCACTTCATGCACATGCTGCGCCTGAAGGACGCGGCGGATAACTTTGCCAAGTGCCTGCTTCCATTGAGAGTTGCACCGGGACGCCGCCGCAGACCGCCCAAGGCGGTGATGCCAAGGCCAGACACAACCCCGCTCTGGGTTCCGAAGGGATCAGGTCTCGCAACGCAGCGGCAAATCCCTTGCAGCCGCCACGCCCGACCCATGGGCCGCAGCATGCTGGCCCATTGACAACAGAGTCAGCCCGACAGTCGCCAGCGCCAGCGCAAGGCCCGGAAACAGGGCCAGCCACCACGCGCGCAGCGCGTGCGACTGACCGCTCTGAATCAGCATGCCCCAGCTCAACCGATTGGGGTCGCCTGCGCCAAGAAAGCACAGCCCGGCCTCCACCAGCAACGCGCTGGCAAAGATCAGCGGCAGCTGCGGCAGCACCAGCGGCAGCACGTTTGGAATCAGATGTCGCAAGGCCACCTTCAGCGGGCTGGCGCCGAGCAACAGCGCTGCTTCGACAAAGGGCGCGTGACGCAGCGAGCGTGCCTCGGTCCGCACCAGCCGCGCCAGGGTGGCCCAGCCGGTGAAGGCCAGTATCAGCGCCAACTGAAACCAGCCCGGGCCGAGCCAGGCGCTTGCCAGCAGCGCAAGAAAGAAGCGCGGCACCACCTGGCTCAGGTCCATCAGGCGCACGAGCAGCCGGTCCAGCAGCGGGCCCGCAGTGGCCGCCATCACGCCAAGCCCGACAGCGATCATCGCCGCGCCCAGCGTGACGACGGTGCCGGTCAACAGCGACGCCCGCCCGCCGTGCGCCAGTGCGGCCAGCAGGTCGCGGCCGAGGTCGTCGGTGCCCAGCGGGTGGGCCAGCATGGGTGCGGCGAATGGCCGGCCGCTGGGCTCGCGCGGGTCACCTGGAAAGAGCCAGGGTGCGAGCAGCACCGCAGCCAGCGGCAATGCCAGCGCCAGCCAGCCGGCGCCGCGCAGCCATCTCATTGCGCGGCCCGATCCAGCTCGATACGTGGGTCAAGCCAGGCCTGCACGATGTCGGCGGCCATGCTGCTGACAATCACCATCGCCACGATGAGCCCGAACGCACCGAGCAGCACCGGATGATCGCGATTGAGCAACGCAGCCGACAGCAAACGGCCCAGCCCCGGCCAGGCAAAGAGCGTCTCGACCAACACCGCGCCGGCGAACAGCATGCCAAGCCGGTTCAGCGCCACCACCGCAAGCTGCGGGCTGACGTTGCGCGCGACATGGCCCCAGACAACCGCCCGTTCAGGGATACCGCGGGCGCGTGCGGCGCGCACGTAGCCGCGCTCCATTTCAAGCCGTGCTTTCGCGTGCGTCACGGTGGCGAAGAACGCCGCGTGTTGCAGCACCAAAGTGGCCACCGGCAGCACGGCATGCCAGGCGATGTCGAGCGCCAGTGCACCGGCGCTGGCACCGGTGCCGGCGCCCAGCCGGCGCGCATCGCTTAAGCCCGAGACCGGAAACCAGCGCAGTTCCAGCCCCGCGCCGAGCATCAGCAACTGGCCGACCCAGAACACCGGCAGTGCGTACACCGCGTTGGCCGCCACAGCGATGACCGCGCCGCGCCGTGGCTGCGCCGCCGCCCACAACCCGAGCGCGCGGCCACCGACGATGGCGATGCCCAGCGAGCCCAGCATCAGCATCAGCGTGGGCACCAGGCGCTCGGCAATCAGCGCGGCCACGGGCTGACGGAAAAAATACGAGACACCCCAGTCGCCGCGCGCCATGTTGGCGATGAAGAGGATGAATTGCTCGGCCACCGGCCGGTCGAGGGCAAAGCTGCGCGCCACGGCGGCCTGGGTCTCGCGGGTGGCGAAGTCGCCGGCCAGCGCCGCAGCCGGCCCGCCTGGCGCTGAATGCACCAATGCAAACAGCAGCGCCTGAATCGCCAGCCAGGCGAACAAGCCCGAGGCCAGCGCGCGCGCCACGGTAGCGAGCGCGCTCATCGCAGCGGGCGGGCGCTCAGGGCCGCATCCAGGCCCGCTCGGCGACCTGCCCCGACCAGGGTTGCCAGCCCTGCGAGCGCGAGCGCCAGGCGGTCGACACCACGGTTTCCACCAGCCACCAGTACGGCAGTTCGTCGGCAATGATCTGCTGCACCGCGGCGTAGTGGCGAGCGCGCGCGTCGTGGTTCTCGGTTTCGGCGGCCAGCGCGAACAGGCGGTCAACCTCGGGGTTGCGGTAGGCCGCGGCGTTGGAAAACGGTATGTTGCCGATGTTGTTGGACATGTACATGCGGCGCACGCCCGAATCGGGGTCGGCGCCATTGCAATAGGAAATGAGGGTCAGATCGAACGCCCGTTGTGCGAACACCGTATCGACAAACGCAGCGCGGTCCAGCGGCTTTTGCACGACCTTGATGCCGACCTTGCCCAGGTTGAGCCGGATCACCTCGCCGACGCGGTTGAAGGTGGGGAAATGCACCATCTCCAGGCTCAGGCGCACGCCGTCGGCGCCGGCCTTGAGCCCGGCCGCATCCAGCAGTTCGGCGGCACGCTGCAGATTTCGCGGGTAGCGCGCCAGGCTGCCCGGCGCGTGGGCCCAGGCCAACCCCGACGAGATCGGCGCCGCCGGCACCCTGCCAAGGCCAAACTGCACGTCGCGCAAGATTTGCTCGCGGTCGATGGCGTGGGCCACAGCCTGGCGCACGCGCAGATCGGCCAGTGCCTTGCGCTCCAGATTGAAGGCCAAGGTGCTGATGCAATTGCCGCCGCCGGTGCCAAACGCGGTCTGCGTCACCGTCAGCTCAGGCCGGGCGCGCAAGCGCTCCACATCGGGCGCGCTGACCAGAGGCAGGTAGTCGGCCTCGCCGGCCAGCAACGCGACGGTCTGCGCGTTGGCATCGGGCACCACGCGGAAGACCAGCCTGTCGAGGTAGGGCAGGCCGGGCTTGAAGTAGTCCGGGTTGCGCACCATCACCACCTGCTGGTCGGTGCGGTAGGACTCGAGCTTGAAAGGCCCGGTGCCGACAGGCTTGTGGTTGACCGGGTTGGTCAGCGGGTCGCTGCCCTGGTACAGATGTTTGGGCAGGATCGGCGCCTCGGTCACGTTGAGCAACTGCAGCAGCGCGCCGTAGGGCTTGCGCAGCCTGAACACCACCACATCCGGCGACGGCGTCTCGATCGCCGCGATGACGGCGCCAATGCCCGCCTTGGTTCTTGCATGGTGCTTGAGCAGCAACTCGTCGAAGGTGAACTTGACATCGGCTGAAGTGAAGGGTGCGCCGTCGTGCCATTTAACGTTGGGCGCGAGTTGGAAGGTGTAGAGGGTGCCGCGCTCGCTGACCGTCCAGCGCCGCGCCAGCTCGGGCTGCGGCTTGAGGTCACGGTCGAGTTCGATGAGCGCGTTGTATAGCGAGTCGGCCACGGCATGCACGCCCCCGCCTGTCGAGATGGCGGGGTTCAAGTGGCCGGGGTCGGCCTGGATCACGATCACCCCGACACCACCGCGCACCGGCGCCTGGGCCAACGCAGGTGCCGACAGCGTCAGCGCAAAGAGCGCACCCCCCAGCAGCCGAAGGAGCATCACATTCCCGCCCGTCGGCGCGGGGCTGTGGCCGCCACGCACATCAGGCGGCGGCTCGCGCTTCGAGTGCCACCAGGGCGTCGGCGATGGCCTCGACCGCGCGCAGCCCGGCGCTGCCGCCGGCAAAGTCGGCCGGCGCTTGCGCGGCCATTTCGGCGGCGACGAAACGCTCCTCGAAAGGCACCTCGCCGATCACCGGCATGCCGTGCTGCAGACAGTAGGCGGCAATCGCTTCGCTGTCGGCGCTGCCGCGCACCTTGTTGGCGATCGTGTAGACATGCGGAATCTTCAACTCGTTGGCCAGCGAGAAGGTGCGTGACGCGGCTTCAAGCGAACGGTAGTAGGGCTCGGCGACGATGAGCATCGCTTCAACATGGCGCGCGGTGCCGCGCTTCAAGTGTTCAAGGCCGGCTTCCATGTCGGTGATGGTGTGCTCGCCAGCGTCGGTCATCTCAGCAATGAGCCCACGCACCGCGCGGTGCGATGCGCACATGCAACCGCTGCCCGCGCTGCCATCGGCGGGCTTGCCCATGACGATCAACTGGATGCCGTCGGGTGCCTGCGCAGCATATTCACCAAGCACGCGGCTGCGCTCCATCGTCAGGCGCAAGGTCTGGCCGGTCGGCCCGGTGACGCTTTCGACCAGCGACGACGGTATCGAGCGGATCAGGTCGGCGTCGGCGCGCGCCATGCCCAGCGTCAGCGCCAGGTTGGGGTTGGGGTCGCCGTCGATCGCCAAGACCCGGTGCCGGCGCCGCGCCAGCACGCGCGCCAGCGTGCCCGCCAGCGTGGTCTTGCCCGAACCGCCTTTGCCTACCATCGCGATTTTCATGGCTCACTCTCCAGTTGTTCCCGGCACACCAAACTCACCCGCCCGTTGACCGGCCGCGGTTCAGAAAGGAATGAACACACCGCCCTGCATCGAGAGCTTGGGCTTGGGCGAAACGCCCACCGTTACCGGCGTGCCGAAGGTGAACACGGTCTCGTCCAAGCGGCGGTCGGGGTAGCCGATGAGGGACAGGAAAGCGCTGCCGCCCTTCCAGTTGCGATCGGTGTAGGTCAGCTTGGCATCGATGCGCGAGAAGGTCTTGGTCTCCAGCGTCTTGGTGGTGTTCAACGGTCGCGGCCCCTCCCACACCTGCGAGGCGGAAAACTTGATCACCCGCGCAGCATCGGCCGCGCCCAGTGGCCAGGCCACATCGAAGCCGTATTTGACGAAGAACTCGGCGACGTCGGGAATGCTGGTGCCGGTCGCGCGCCCGACCAGTTCGCTATCAACCTTGCTGTAGTTGATGAAGACATTTGCGTTGCGCTGACCTTGCCGCAACAGCCGCATCCTCAACTCAACATCGACACCATCACGGCGCGAAGGCCCGAGATAGATCGGGAACAGCGGCGCCGTCTGGTTCTGGATTTCGTTGGAGAAGGTGGTTCGATAAACATCGGCCAGCACATGCCACATGCCATCGGATGAGTCGAACTGCGCGCCGATTTCCTTGGTCGTCAGCCGCGGTGCGTCCAGCGTCGGGTCGCGGCTTAACTGGCCGCCGGTGGCGCTGGGGGGTAAGAAACCTTTGCCGTAGTTGGCAAAGACGCTGAAGCCCTTGATCGGCGACACCACCACGCCCGCCTTGGGCTGCGAAATGTTGATGTCCGGCGCCACGTTGAGCCCGCGCTGGCGATCCTGGATATCAAACTGCAAACGGTCATGGCGCAAGCCAGCGGTGAACTTGAGCCAGGAGGCGAACTTGTAGTCGGCTTGGGCGTAGGCAAACGGATTCGTCAGCTTGAACCCGGTGTCCTCGGTCCTGGCGGTTGGCGTGCGCTGGATGGTGTTGAAGACCTGGCTGGCCACGTTGTCGCGGCGCACACCGGCACCGATGAACAGCGCGGCGCCAGCGTCGGCACCCAGATTCCAGCGCAGGTACTTGTCGACGCTGCTGCCCAGCACCACCCGATCGTCCTTTTGCAGCGCCTGGCCGGACAGCGTCTGGGCGATAGGAATGGTCGAAGTGCGGTTGGAGAAGCGGTTGAGCGCAGTGTGCGTGACATAGGCGTTGGCGTTGACCGGCTCTTCGCCCGCCTGCTTATAGCTGAACGCCACCACCTGCAGATCGGTGCCGCCGCCGTCCGTCGAATTGATCGCGGTGCGCGCATCGAGCGCGCCACTTTCGACCAGATCGCGGCGGATGAAACCCGGTGCGCCGAAGCGGTCGGTGAACAGCTGCAGCCGCACCGAGCCGATGCCGCCCAGCATCGGGAAAAACAACTTGTTGAAGGTGTTGATCTGTCGCAACTCGGCATTGTCACGATAGCCCGCGGTGGTGCCGCCCTGCAGCGACACGTAGCCCGTGACCGCACCCAGGTTGATGGGTTGGGTAACGAAACCGCGTGCGAAGTCGAAGCTGCCAGCACTGAGCGCCGCGCCGCCGCTCGGGCTGTCCTGGGTGATGAACTGCACCGAGCCGCCGAGGGCGTTGGCACCGAAGCGCACGTCAAAGGGCCCGCGCGTCAGGATGATTTGTTCAAGCAGCTCGGGCACCAGCGGCGTCAGGTCGCCGTAGCCGTTGGTCAGCGCGTGGCCGGGCAGGTTGACGGGCACGCCATCGATGGCATAGGCCACGCCGCCGCCATTGCTGCGTTCGGAAAAACCGCGCATCGTGAAGCCGAAGCCGATGCCGCCCTGGTCGAAGTTGTTGGCCGCCACGCCGGTAATGGGCTTGAGCAGATCGACATAGTCGCGTGTGCCGCGCGTTCTGTCCTCGGTCAGCCGCAGCACGGTCACCGACGCCGGGTTGGTGGCGGGGTCATTCGAAAGCTCGGACTTCCGCACCGCAAGCGCATAGCCGGTGATGTCGACCACCTGGGCCGGCACGGCCGACGGCGCAGGCTGGCCACAGGCCGAACCGGGCGCAGCCAAGCACAACAGCAACCCCGCCATCCAACAGCCGCTGCGCGCGGGTGACCATCGCCGACCGTCCGGGTGGGTGGCAGTGTCGAAATCGATGATCGGCATGTTCATGCGCCTCCTGCGGTTGTCACCGTGTCTGACCAAGCGCTGTCCACTGCTGGCGAGTATCGTTATAGTGGTTCGCGTTGGCTTTGATCGCAAACCCGCACCGGACAAGGCGCAGTGGCACAGCAGGGAATTCGCATCGGCGTGCTGGCCAGGCAGCTGGGCACGACGTCAAAAACGCTGCGCTTTTATGAGCAGATCGGTTTGCTCGGCCCCGCGCGGCGCAGCCACTCGGCCTACCGCCTCTACGACGATGAGGCCGTGCAGACCGCACGGCTGGTGATCGGCCTGCGCCACCTTGAACTGGCGATTCCGGAATTGCAAAACCTGCTGCGCGACGACGGCCAGACGACGCGCCGCCAGCGCCTGCTGGCCTTGATGGACGAACGTGTGCGCCGCAAGGAGCTTGAGCTAAGCGTGCTGCAAGGCCGTTGTGACGAGCTGGCAGCGCGCCATTGCGCGCTGCTGGCCACGCCCCGCGGCCGGCCGCCGGACTGTGTCTGCGACGCGTTGCTGCAGCCTTGCAACTGCATCCAGGAAAGAGCGTTGAAAACCGCTTGACCTTGCCCTTGCGGCAAGGTCGACACTGCCGGCGTCTGATACTGCATGGGGCATCGCACATGGTTCAAGACGGCAAGGCAACGGCCTCGGTCCCGCTCACCAACACGCACACACCGACCTTCGGCCTGTTGCCGGGCCCGATCCCCGAAGTGCACGCCTTCTGGCTCGCGGGCATGAGTTGCGACGGCTGCTCCATCGCCGCGGTGGGCGCACAAAGCCCCAGCGTGGAGCAACTCGTCAGCGGTTCGATACCGGGGCTGCCGAAAGTCATCCTGCATCACCCGGTGCTGGCGGTTGAGGCTGGTGAGACCTTCATCACGCCCTACCGCATGGCGCGTGAAGGCAAGCTGGGCGCGCCCTATGTCGTGATCTACGAAGGTTCGGTGGCCGACGAACGCATTGCCGCCCACCACGGCGGCTACTGGTCGGCGATGGGTGCCGACCATGGCCCCGACGGCCACACGCGGCCCATCCCCACCGCGCAGTGGCTGCACGACCTGGCGCCCGGCGCGGCGGCCGTCCTCGCGATTGGCACCTGTGCCACCTGGGGCGGCATTCCATCCGCCGAGGGAAACCCCACGGGCGCGATGAGCGTGATGGACCACCTTGGCAAGGACTATCGCAGCGCGTTCGGACTTCCCGTGATCAACATTCCGGGATGCGCCCCGCAGGGTGACAACTTCACAGAAACCGTTTTTGCGATTCTCCTTTTTCTCCAGGG
>JANMJI010000234.1:0-22092 GCA_031371275.1 Betaproteobacteria bacterium | reverse complement strand
CTCGATGAATTCGACCCGCGGCTGGCGCCGCAAATGGCCACCCGCCCGCTCAAGCCGGTGCGCCTGCTGGGCCAGAACCTGGTGCTGTTCCGCGACGCCGCCGGGGCCTTCGGCCTGCTCGACCGTGATTGCCCGCACCGTGGTGCCGACCTGGCCTTTGCGCGCCATGAAGGCGACGGCATCCGCTGCCCCTTCCACGGCTGGAAGTTCGACGTCGGGGGCCGCTGCCTGCAAACGCCGGCCGAACCCGCGGGCTCCACGCTGTGCCAGCGTGTGCAGCAGCGCAGCTACCCGGTGCGCGTGGCGGCCGGCGTGGTCTTCGCCTACCTCGGCCCTGAAGACAGCACGCCGCCTGCGCTGCCGGCCTTTGACGCCTTCACCGCGCCGGCCAGCCACAGCTTTGCCTTCAAGGGCCTGTGGCATTGCAACTGGCTGCAGGCGTTTGAAGTGGGCATCGACCCGGCGCATCCCTCCTTCCTGCACCGCTATCTTGCTGACGACACGCTGGACGCCACCGGCAGCAAAGAATTCGGCCGCCAGTTCCGCGCTGCCAGCGCCGGAGAAGTGGACGGTGAACGCTGGCCGATGACGCGCGTGATGCGCGAGTTCTGCACGCCCGAGATCCACTTCGACGAGGTCGCGCTAGGGCTCACCAGGCTGACCACGCTGCGCCGAATGAACGACAAGCTGACCCATGTGCGCGTCACGCACGCGGCCTTCCCGCACACCTTTGTGATACCGCTTTCAGAAACCGTCACGATCACGCAAATGCATGTGCCGGTGGACGACGAACACACTTACTGGTTCAGCTTCTTCACCAGTTTTGCCGGCCCGCTGGACAAGGCCACGATGCGCCAGCAGCGCCTGGCGCACATGCACTTGCCGGGTTATGTACCCAAGAACGGCCGCCACAACGACTGGAATTTCAACGCCGAAGAGCAGCGCACGCAAACCTACCTGGGCATGGGCGAAGAAGACATCAACCTGCACGACCAGTGGGCGGTGGAAAGCATGGGCGCGATTGCCGACCGCACGCGCGAACATCTGGGCACCAGCGACAAAGTCATCATGGCCCACCGCCGCACGCTGGCCAAGGCGATAGACACCGTGCGCGCCGGCGGCACACCGCCGATGGTGTTGGATGCGGCCGAAGCAGCGGCGCTGCAAGGCCCCGACACGATGGACTGCATTGCACCCGCGCAAGACTGGCAGGCGCATTGGCAGCAGGCCGCAGCGGCCAAACGTGCTGGCGCGGCCTGGCTGGCGCCACAGGCTGCTGGTGCTGGTACTGGTACTGGTACTGATGCTGTTGCCACGGCAGCGCTTGCCGCACCCCTGCCCGCCCCATGACGCTGGCCCAGCGTTGCGGCGCGCACGGCCCGGCGCGCGAAGCCGCCTGTGCGGCCGTGCTGCGCCAGGTGCACGACGCGGGCATCGAACAGGTGCGTGTGGCCTGGGCCGATTTGCACGGCAGCTACCGCGGCAAGACCGTGGTGTGCGGCAGGGATGCAAGCGAGAACGCAAGCGCTGATGCAAGCGCTGATGCAAGCAATAACGCACTGGCCCACGCACTTCAGCAAGGCGTGGGCATGGTCAGCACGCTGCTGCTGAAAGACACCGCCGACCGCACTGCCTTCAAGATTTTCGAGCCCGGCGCGCTGGCCACGTTGCCTGGCTTTGGCCAGGCCAACAACCTGCTTCTTTTGCCCGACCCCGCCAGCTTCACCTTGCTGCCCTGGGCGGCCCACACCGGCTGGCTGCGCGCTGAAGCCTTCTGGGAAGACGGCAGCGTGGTCGAAGTTGACCCGCGCCGCGTGCTGCAGCGCGCGCTGGCCGCGTTGGCCGAACACGGCTATGGCCTGAAGTGCGGGCTTGAGATCGAATTCCACATCTACCGCATCACCGACGACGGCCTGGCTGTTGCAGCCGCTGGCTGGCCCGCCGAGCCGCCCACGTTGCGCCACACCCACCCGGGCTACAAGCTGCTGGCCGAGGACCACACCGACCTGCTCGACGAAGCGCTGGCCATCGTGCGCCGCACTGCGCTGGGCCTGGGCCTGCCGCTGCGCAGCCTGGAAATCGAATTCGGCCCCAGCCAGGTGGAAGCGGTATTCGCCGCCACCGATGCACTGACTGCGGCCGACCAGTTGCTGCAGTTCCGCAACGCCATGCGCCAGGCCTTGCGACGCGCGGGCTTTTACGCCAGCTTCGTCTGCAAACCGCCGCTGCCGCACAGCGTGGCCAGTGGCTGGCATTTGCACCAGTCGCTGGTCGACCGCGACGGCCACAACGTGATGGCGCGCACCGCGCCCAGCGGCAACGAACAGGGCGCGCGGCAATGGCTGTCGGACGCCGGCGCGCAGTGGCTGGCGGGCTTGTTGGCCCATGCCCCGGCACTGGCTGCGCTGTGTGCGCCCAGCATCCCCGCGTACAGCCGCTTTCGCACCAGCACGATGGCGCCGCAGGCGGCGGTGTGGGGGCGCGACAACCGCGGCGCCATGCTGCGCGTGATCGGTGGCCCGGGTGACATGGCCACGCGCATCGAGAACCGCATTGGCGAGCCCATGGCCAACCCCTACCTGGCGATGGCCGCGCAAGTGTGGGCCGGTTTGCATGGCCTGCAACAGCGTCTGCAAGCACCACCCGAAGCGGGCGCGCCTTACGACCTTGCCCACCCGCTGCTGCCCGCCACATTGCATGAAGCCTTGCAGGCCTTGGCGCAAGACCCGGTGCTGCAACAAGGCCTGGGGGCGCCGCTGGTGCAGCTTTACCAGGCCATCAAACAGCAGGAAGTGGCCCGCCACGCGCAAGCCGAAGACAAGGCGCTGTGGGAGCGCTGCGAATACTTCGGCCGTTATTGAGTGACTGACTGACTGAATGACTGACTGACCGAATGACCGAATGACGACCGAACACCCACCATGCGCACGCTGACGCTGCACCTGCAAGACCCCGATGGCACGCTGCACACCTTCACCTGCCGCAGCGGCAAGAGCCTGATGCAGGCCGCGGTGGCCGCCGGCATGGATGGCATCGCGGCCGACTGCGGCGGCAGCCTGTCGTGCGCCACCTGCCATGTCATCGTCGCGCCCGCATGGCGGGCCCGTTTGCCGCCAGCATCCAGCGACGAAGCCGCGATGCTGGAGCTGACGGCCTGCCCGCAAGAGGCCGGCAGCCGCCTGTCATGCCAGGTGGTGCTAACGCCAGAACTTGACGGTCTGTCGGCGCGCCTGCCGGCCAGCCAGTATTGAATCTTCAAGGAGCCCGTTGTGACCCTGCTTCAAACCCTGGCCAAACTCTGCGCGGTGATCGCCGGCGTGCTGCTCACCGTCATCACGCTGATGACCTGCGCCAGCCTCATCGGCCGCAACACCACGGGCTGGACCATCGTCGGAGACTTTGAGTTGTCGGGCTCGGCCGCTGGTGCCGCCATCGCACTGTTCCTGCCCTGGTGCCAGATCAAGCGCGGCAACATCATGGTCGACTTTTTCACCAGCGGCACCAGCCTCGCCACGCAAGACAAGCTCGACCGTTTTGGCGCGCTGCTGTTGGCGCTGGCCATGGGCTTGATGACCTGGCGCACCGGCATCGGTGGGCTCAACGCATGGAAGTCGCACGCCGGCTCCATGATGCTGGGCTTTCCCGAATGGGTGGTCTACGTCGGCATGGTGCCGCCGCTGTTGCTGACCACGCTGATCGCGCTGGCCCAGGCCGCGCGTGGCTTCGATGGCTTCAGTGGCCTCAACAGCAACGACACCGAGGCCCGCGCATGACGCCCATCATGCTGACGCTCATCATCTTCGCCATCATGCTGGTGCTGATGGCTGCGAGAACACCGATTGCCATCTCGATGTTTGTGGCCGGCGCCGTGGGCTATGTGCTGCAGGCCGGGTGGTTGCCGCTGGCCAGCTTCTTGAACACACAAGCTTTTGCGCGCTTCGCCAGCTACGACCTGAGCGTGATTCCGCTCTTCATCCTGATGGGCAACTTCGCCACCCAGGGCGGCATATCCCGCGCGCTGTTCCAGTTTGCTGCCGCAGTGATGAGCCGCTTCAAGGGCGGCCTGGCGATGGCCGCGGTGATGGCCTGCGCGGCCTTCGGTGCCATCTGCGGTTCCAGCGTGGCCACGGCAGCCACCATCACGCAGGTGGCGCTGCCCGAGCTGCGCAAGCACGGCTATTCGGGCCGCCTGGCCACCGGCACGCTGGCCGCGGGCGGCACGCTGGGCATCTTGATTCCGCCTTCGGTGCCGCTGGTCATCTACGCCATCCTGACCGAACAGAACATCGCCAAGCTGTTTGCCGCGGCCATGGTGCCCGGCATCATTGCGATGCTGGGCTATATGGCGGCCATTGCCATCTATGTCCGGCTGGTGCCGGGCCATGCACCGGAACATGAAGAAGTGCCCAAGCTGACGCTGCAGGCGATGTCGGGCATTGCGCCGATCGCCGTCGTTTTCCTGATCGTCTTCGGCGGCATCTACGGCGGCGTCTTCACACCCACCGAAGGCGCTGCCGTGGGTGCTGCAGCCACCTTCATTGCGGCCTTGCTCAAGCGCGAGATCAACTGGGAAAAATTCAAGCTGTGCTTCTACAGCACGGCCGAATCGTCGGCCATGATCTTCATGATCTTCCTCGGTGCCGACCTGATGAACAGCGCCCTGGCGCTGACCCAGGTACCCGCCCAACTGAGTGGTGTGGTGCAAGGCTGGGGCCTGCCGCCGCTGGCCGTGGTGGGCGCCATCCTGTTGTTCTATGTGGTGCTGGGTGCGGTGATGGACGAGCTGAGCATGATCTTGCTCACCATCCCCATCTTCTTCCCTATGGTCATGGGCCTGGACTTCGGCATGGCCAAGGAAAGCACCGCCATCTGGTTCGGCATCATGGTCTTGATGACCGTGGGCTTTGGCATGCTGGCCCCGCCGGTGGGGCTGAATGTGTATGTCGTCAACAGCATGGCCAAAGACATCCCCATTGCAGAGAGTTACCGCGGCGTGATGCCGTTTCTCATCAGCGACACGCTGCGCACCTTGCTGCTGCTGTTCTTTCCAGCGATCAGCTTGTGGCTGGTGAAGTTCATCGGTTAGGCGTCACCGCCGTCATCGGTGCTGCGCGCCGCCCGCCCCTGCGGCGCCTTGAGCTTCACACCGCGCCGCGCCAGCGCTTCACGCAGCAGAAATTCCACCTGCGCATTGGCGCTGCGTAACTCTTGTGCGGCCAGGCGTTCGACCTCGGCCCACAGCGCCGGGTCGATGCGCAGCGGAAACGCCTTTTTGCCAGGGCTGGCCATGCGGATACAGCAGCCGGCCGTTCAGTTGTACAAAGTGCCCGCGTTCACCACCGGCTGGGTTTCGCGGTCGCTGCACAGCACCACCAGCAGGTTGGTCACCATGGCGGCCTTGCGTTCGTCGTCCAGCACCACGATCTCGCGGTCTGACAGCCCCTTGATGGCCGCTTCGACCATGCTCACCGCGCCCTGCACGATCTTGTGGCGCGCCGAGATGATGGCCTCGGCCTGCTGACGGCGCAGCATCACCTGGGCGATCTCGGGTGCGTACGCCAGGTGCGTCAGCCGCGCGTCCAGCACCTGCACGCCGGCCTTCTCACAACGCGCCTGCAGCTCCACGCGCAGCGCTTCAGACACTTCGTCCATGCCACCGCGCAGCGTCGTCACCGGCGTGTCTTGCGCGTCGGCTTCGTCATACGGATATTGCGAAGCCAGGTGGCGCAGTGCGGCTTCTGCCTGCACCTGCACATAACGCTCGAAGTCATCGACCTCGAACAAAGCCTGGGCGGTGTCTTGCACCTTCCAGACCACGGCCGCACTGATCTCGATCGGGTTGCCGCGCTGGTCGTTGACCTTCAGCGTTGGCGCCATCAGGTTGCGCGCGCGCAGCGAGATCTTGCGCTTGACCAGAAACGGGTTGGCCCAGCGCAGACCCTTGCCCCGGTCGGTGCCGCTGTAGCGGCCGAAGAAGGTCAGGCTGGCGGCTTCATTGGGCTGCAACATGTACAGCCCGACGACGATGAACACGGCCACCAGCACCAGCGGCAGCAGCCAGGCGGCGACGGTGTTGCCGTGGGTCGCCACCTGCCACCAGGCGAACACCGTGCCCGCCACGCACAGCACGGCCAGGCCGAACATCGGCAAGCCGGGCCACGATGTCTTGGGCATTTCATGCAGGCCGGCCGCAGTGGAAAGGGAAGGCATAGAGAACTCCATGGCTTGTAAGAGTGATATCACTTTAGCATCATGTTTGCGAATGCCGCAAGCCTTTTTTGCGGCTCGTTCAGAATGCCTTTCATTGCCGCTGCCCACCGCGCCGCCACCCGGCCGGGTCTTGCCATGCACCACCCTCTTGTCGTTCTGCGCCGTACGCTGCGTTTCGTCGTTAGCTTGTTCACTCCGCCGCTGCGGGTGATGTGGCCGGTGCTGCTGCTGGCCCTGGCACCCGCGGTGCAGGCCCAGGCCGGCGTGCAGGGCTTCTACCGCTTTCCTGCGCTGCGTGGCGACAACGTCTTCTTCGTTGCCGAAGGTGACCTCTGGCGTGCTTCCACCCAGGGCGGCCGGGCTGAGCGCCTGACCACGCACCCGGGCGCCGAGCTGCGCCCCGCGGTGGCGCCCGACGGCCGCTGGCTGGCCTTCAACGCCAGCTACGAAGGCCCGCTGGAGGCCTACACCATGGCCACCGAAGGCGGCCCGCCACGGCGCATCAGCTGGGACGGCCGCGGCGCGCTGGTCTGGGGCGTGACGGCCGCGGGTGATGTGCTGGTCAGCACGGCCAGTGAATCGGGCCGGCCGGGCACGCAGCTGGCAGTCATCAACCCGACGACCTTGGCCCGGCGTGTGTTGCCCGTGGTGCAGGCCACCGACGGTGCGCTGTCGCCCGACGGCCGCACGCTGTTTTTCACCCGCGAAGGCCTGCGTGGCGACAACGTGCTGGCCTACCGCGGTGGTGCCATGGCGCGGCTGTGGCGGCTTGACTTGACCGGCAGCGCCGAAGCCCAGCCGCTGTTGCTGTTGCCGGCCAACGCACGCCAGCCGATGCCGTATGCAGACCCGGCCCCAACCACCGCAGCGGCCGGATCGGCCCAAGCGCGCGGCCCCGGCGCGCTGCGCGTGGCCTTTGTCTCAGACCACGAAGGCCGCTACAACCTCTGGAGCGTTGACGCCAACGGCGGCGACCTGAAGCGCCACACCCGCCACGCCGACTTCGACATACGCCACGCCGCGCTGGACACCGGCCCTGACGGCACGGGCACGCGCGTGGTGTATGCCATCGGCGCCGACCTGCACATCGTCAACCTGGCCGACAACAGCGACCGCGTGTTGGCCATCACGCTGGGCGGTGACATGGACCAGTGGCGCACCCGCTGGGTGGCTGCGCCGCCGTTTTTCAGCGCCGTCGATATGGCCCCTAACGGCGAACATGTGCTGATCAACGCGCGCGGCCGGCTGGCCACCCAAGGCACCGGGCCGCTGCGCCGGGCCGAGTTGCCGGTGCCTGCCGGTGCGGCCTGCCGCGCCGGGGTCTTCAGCAGCGACAGCCGCCAGGTCTTTGCGCTGTGCGACAGCAGCGGCGAAAGCGAGATCTGGCGTTTTGCCGCCGACGGCAGCGGCACGCCGCAGCGCCTGACGCAAGACGGCAAGCTGACGCGCCGCGCCATTTTCCCGTCGCCCGACGGCCGCTGGCTGGCCCACACCGACCACGCCGGCGTGCTGCGCCTGCTGGGCCTGGGTGGGGCTGCAGGTGTGGGTGCGGATGCGGGCGGGGGCACTGGCGCAGAGCCCGGCGCCAGCCGCGTGGTCGACCCTTCGCGCACCGCCGCCGGCGGCCGCCGCGTCTGGTGGGCGCCTGACGCCAAGACGCTGGTGTTCGACCACCGCGACCCCGTCAGCCGGCGCAACCGGCTGGCGCTGTACCTGGTGGCCGAGGCGCGCACGGTGGACCTCACCAGCGACCGCTACCAGGCCGACGCACCGGCCTTCACACCCGACGGCCAGTGGCTGTATTTCCTGTCAGATCGACGTTTTGAAGCGGTCGACGGCGCGCCCTGGGGCGACCGCAACCTGGGGCCTTTCTTCGATCGCCGCACGCAGATTTATGCGCTGGCCTTGCAGCCTGGCTTGCGCTTTCCTTTCCAGCCGCGCGACGAGCTTTCGCCGCCCGCGCCGGCGGCGGCGGTGTCTGTCACGGCATCGGCTTCGGCGGCGGCTGGTTCTTCCACCGTCACGGCCACGGCCACCGCCATCGCACCCGCCCGCGCTGCGCCAGCGGCTGCCGGCGCTTCTGCGCCAACGGCGCGCCTGCCGGCCCTGCAGCCCGCTGGCCTGGCGCAGCGTCTGTTTGAAGTGCCCTTGCCGGCCGGCAATTACCGCGAACTTTCCACCGATGGGAAACGGCTTTATTTCCTCGACGCCGAACGTGGTGTGTCAGGCCGCAGCACGCTGCGATCGGTGCCCATCGACGACACCACCACGCCACCCGAGTTGTTGAGCGCCGATGTGCAGGACTACGCGCTCACCCGCAACGGCAAGCGCCTGCTCATCGTGCGCGCGCCGCCACCCGCGGCACCGGGTGCGGGCCCTGCTTCATCGCCGCGCGCCGGTGAAATCCTGCTCGTCGATGCCGGCCCCAAGCTGCCGGCCGAGCCCGCCGCATTGGCCCGTGCGCAGGTGCGCTGGTCCGACTGGCAACTGGCGGTGGACCCGCGCAGCGAATGGCGGCAACTCTTCGCCGAAGCCTGGCGCCTGCACCGCGACCACCTGTTCGACGCCGGCATGAACGGCAGCGACTGGGTCGTCGTTCGCCGGGTCCATGAAGCACTGTTGCCGCGCGTCACGGACAGGCTGGAGTTGGCCGAGCTGATGGCGCAAATGGTCACCGCCGCGGGCGCGCTGCACAGCCAGGTCATCACGCCCGATGTGCGCAGCGCGCCGGGCCCGGTGTTCCCGGCCGGGCTGGGCGCGCGCTTTGCCCGGGTCGCCGAAGGCTGGCGCGTCGAACAGGTTTTCCGCAGCGACCCGGAATTGCCCAGCGCCGCTTCGCCGCTGCAACGCGCGCAAGTGGCGGCCGGCGAAGTCATCACCGCCATCAATGGCCGCAGCACACGCGATGTGCCGGCGCTGTCAGAGTTGTTGCGCGGCCAGGAAGGGCGCCAGGTGCTGCTGAACGTGAAGAACACGGCCGGCGCAGAGCGCAAGGTGGTGGCCCTGCCGGTGAGCCTGGCGCGTGACAACGAACTGCGGGTGGGTGATTGGGAATGGAGCCTGGCCGAACAGGCGCGGGCCAAAAGCGAAGGCCGCGTCGGCTACCTGCGGCTGCGCGCGATGGGGCCGCAAGACATCAGCACTTTTGCACGCGAGTTCTACAGCCACCTGGGCCGCGAAGGCATCGTCATCGACGTGCGTTCCAACAACGGCGGCAATGTCGACAGCTGGGTGCTGGCCGTGCTGCAGCGCCGGGCCTGGATGTTCTGGCAAGCGCGCATGCCCGAGGGCGCAGCGCCCTACCCGAACATGCAGCAGGCCTTTCGCGGCCATGTCGCGGTGTTGATAGACGGCCAGACTTATTCAGACGGCGAGACCTTCGCCGAAGGTGTGCGCCGGCTGGGCCTGGGCACGCTGATAGGCACGCGCACTTCGGGCGCCGGTGTGTGGCTGAGCGACAGCAATTCGCTGGCCGACAACGGCCGCATGCGCGCCGCAGAATTTGCGCAGTTCGCGCTGGACGGCAGTTGGTTGGTTGAGCGTTCTGGCGTGACGCCAGACATCGAGGTCGATCTGCCGCCCCGCGCCACCACGGCCGGTGCTGATGCGCAACTCGAAGCCGCCGTGGCCCATCTGCTGCAACGCATCGCGGCGCAGCCGGTGGTGGTGCCCAAGCCGCCGCCTTATGCGCGGCCGTTCACGCCGCGTTGAAGGCTGCGTCAAGCGCCAAATCAAGCGCCAAATCAAGCGCGACGTTCAAGCCCCCGCGCAGGGCTTCTCGGTAACAAAGCTGCTGCCATCCTGCGCGTAGCGGGCTTGCAGTTCGGCAGCGGTTTTGTCGGGCGTCCAAAGCCAGCCGCCGCTCAGCAGCGCCACCAGCAACACGAGGGCTGCGATCGTCATCTTCTTCACCCGCCGCGGCCTTGTTGACTGCACCAGCATTGCATTGTGGCCGAGGGTAAACCGTGACGGCCAAGGCCGCGCAGCGCCGTTAACTTACCGCGTCTTCACTTTTTGCATTCGGAGCACCAACACCATGCAACGCCGTACCCTTTTGCAAGGCGCCGCCGCCAGCGCCCTGGGCGTGCCCCACCTGGCCGGTCTGGCACAACAAAGCGTGACGCTGAAGTTCCACACCTTCATGGCGCCCATGAGCAACGTCTGGCTGACGATGCACAAGCCGTGGATGGAGAAGGTCGAAAAAGAATCGGCCGGCCGCATCAAGTTCGAGGCCTATCCGGCGATGCAATTGGGTGGCACGCCGGTGCAGCTGTACGACCAGGCGCGCGATGGTGTGGTTGACATCGTGTGGACATTGCCCGGCAACACCGCTGGCCGCTTTCCGCGCATCGAAGTCTTCGAGTTGCCCTTCATGATGAACAACGCCGAGGCCACGTCCAAAGCGTATTGGGAATACTTTCAAACGCAGTGCCCTGACGAGTTCAAGGAAACGCAGGTCATCGCCTTGCAAGTACATGGCCCGGGCATGTTCCACAGCGCCAACAAGCTCATCACCAAGGCCGCCGACCTGAAGGGCATGAAGGTGCGCGGCCCGACGCGCCAGGTCACCAACATGCTGAAGGCCGTCGGTGCCATTCCGGTGGGCATGCCGCTGCCGGGCATTCCTGATGCGTTGAGCAAGGGCACCATCGAAGGCTGCGTCATCCCCTGGGAAGTGGTGCCTTCGGTGAAGGTCAACGAGCTGTGCAAGTTCCACAGCGAATTCGCCGCCGGCACCCCGGCGCTTTACACCACGACTTTTGTGATGGCCATGAACAAGGCCAAATACGAAGGCCTGGCGCCCGATTTGAAGAAGGTGATTGACGCCAATTCAGGTCTGGCCACTTCGGCCTGGCTGGGCAAGACACAGCAGGGCAATGACCCGATAGGCCGCAAGAGCGCCACCGACCGCAACAACACCATCCACACCTTCACGGCCGGCGAAGCGCAAGAGTTCATCAAGCTGAGCAGCGCCATTGACGAAGAATGGGTCACCGACATGGACAAACGCGGCTTCAAGGGCAAGGCTTTGCTGGAAAGCGCGAAGACGCTGATCGCCAAATACGGCAAGGCCTGAAACCGTGGCCTGAAGGCGTGAACCTGCCCAGGCTGCCCGTAACATGCGGGCACCTGGGCTTATTCACCTTGTCATGGCACGTTTGTCGAAACTCTCTAAATGGGCCCTGGCCGGGGTGGTGGTGGTGGTGGCAGCAGCGGTGGGCTTTGGCCGCTGGCGCGCTGCACCGGCCGGGGATGGCGCAGCCGCCCTGGCGGCTGCATCTGCCGCAGCCACGGCTGCGGCCAGTGCTGCGGCTGCGGTGCCGCCTTCACCCGACGGCATCGCCCTGGCTGCTGCCCGTGCGGGTGCCGTGCGCGTGCCCAGCGCCGCCATGGCCTGGGGCGGCCCGCGCACGGGCAGCGAGGCCACCTTGTCTGACCGCGTCGTCAGCTACCGCATCCAGGCCAGGCTCGACCCGGTGGCCCACACCATTGAAGGCCGCCAGCAACTGACCTGGCGCAACCGCAGCGCGCGTGAAGTGCGCGCCGTTTACCTGCACCTGTACCTGAACGCGTTTGAAGGCGAGGGCAGCACCTTCATGACCGAGAAGCGCAATCTCGGTTTCGAGTTTCGCAGCGACGTGCCCATCAAGCCCGGTGACTGGGGCCATACCGAATTGAAGAAAGTGGCACAAGCCGGCACCACCGTGCCCTGGTATTTCGTGCAGCCCGACGGTGGCCCGGCCACCGACCACACCGTGGTGCGGCTGGACCTGCCGCAGCCGGTGGCCGCCGGCGCCAGCACCACGCTGGACATCGAATTCTTCAACCAACTTCCCCGTGTGCTGGCGCGCACCGGCCACTTCGGCACTTTCCACCTGGTGGGCCAGTGGTTCCCGAAGATCGGTGTGCTGGAAGTGCCGGGTGAACGCGGTGCCACCGAACCCCGCTGGAATGTGCATGAATTTCATTTGCACAGCGAGTTCTATGCCGATTTCGGTTTGTACGACGTCAGCATCGACGTGCCAGACGGCTACACGGTAGGCGCCACTGGGGAAGAAACCGAAGCGCCCGTCAAGGCCAATGGCCGCACGACTCACCGCTTTGTGCAAGGCGACGTGCACGACTTTGCGTGGACCGCCGACAAACGCACCGCACCGCCTTTGGAAGGCAGCTACACGGGCGCGGGCAGCCCAACAGTCAAAGTGAGGGTGCTGTTTCCACCTGAATATGCCCACAACGCCGCGCCGGCCTTGAAGGCCACGCTGGATGCACTGGCCTATTTTTCACGCACGCTGGGGCCTTACCCCTACCGCACGGTGACAGTGGTGATACCGCCCTTCAACGCCGGTGAAGCCGGTGGCATGGAGTACCCCACCTTCTTCACCGCCGACAGCTTTGCGCAGGCCGACCCCGGCACGCTGCCGGCCTACGCGCTGGACTTCGTCACCATCCACGAATTCGGCCACGGCTATTTCTACGGCATCCTGGCCAGCAATGAATTTGAAGAGCCAATGCTCGACGAGGGCCTGAACCAATACTGGAACCTGCGCATGATCCGCGAACGCGGCCAGAGCATCGACATCGCCACGCGTTTTTCCAAACGCCTGGGCATTGGCACTTCGATCAATGTGTTTGCCGCCGCGCGTTTGAATGCCGGCCTGCAAGACCCGGCCGACGGGTTGGGCAAAAATTCGTGGGAACGTTTGTCCAGCCGCAGCTTCGGCAGCGTCTATTCACGCACCGCCACGGCCATGCACGAACTTGAAGAGCGCATCGGCAGCGATGCGCTGGAGCGCGCATTCAAAGCGTATTACGCGCGCTGGAAGTTCCGCCACCCGGCGATTGCAGACCTGCGTGATGTGCTGGCAGAAACATCGGGCCAGCCCGGGGTGGTGGACGAAATCTTCAACCGCCATGTCTACGCCGCCACCAAGGTCGATGACCGTGTCGAGAAAATCGTCAGTGAAGAAGTGCTGCCACTGAAAGGCACCGTGCAGGCCAAGGGCCGCTGGACAGAGCTGACCGAAGACGCGCAAGAAGAATTGGTTGAAGAACAGCGCAAAGCCTGGAAGAAGGCCCACCCCGACGCCAAGGCCGACGACCCCGGGCCCTTTGCCTACCGCACCACCGTCACGCTGCGCCGGCGGGGTGCCGCGGTGGCGCAAACGCTGGTCGTGAAATTCAAGGACGGCAGCAGCGAAACGGTGGTCTGGAACGACAACGAAAGTTGGGCACGTTTTGCGTGGGTCAAACCGGCGAAGGCGGTGTCTGCCGAACTCGACCCGCAACGCCAGCATTCGCTGGATGCATCGTTGCTGGACAACGGCCGCGTGCTGAAACCCGACCGCCGCGCCGCACGCCGCCTGGCCACCGATGCCGGCGGCCTGTGGCAGGCCGTGCTGGCCCTGGTGGCCACCCTGTGAGCGCGGCCATGAAGACGGCTGCATCGAACAGCCACGCCGGCTTCTTCACGCGCCTGAAAACGCCCTTCATGCGGGGTGCAAAGCAGGCGCTGCAATGGCGGCTGCTGGCGCTGTGGTTGCTGGCCTTGGCGCTGCCGTTGTTGCTGGGCATGTTGCCGCTGTGGCTGGCGCTGGCCGGGGTGCTGGACAACGCTTTGCTGGGCCGGCGGCTGGTGGAAAACTTTGACATGACGGTCTTCAGCGAGGTCATGTCGGCACTCGGCCCGCGCGGTTATTCGCCGGCTTCGGGCCTGGGCGCGCTGGTCGTCTTCGTGCTGCTGCTGCCCTGGCTGACAGGCATGGTGATGGCCGCGGCGCGCGCGCCGCAGCGCCTGGGCTTTGGCGGGCTTTTGATGGGCGGCTGGTCTGAATACGGCAGCATGGCGCGCCTGTGGCTGTGGGCGCTGCTGCCGCTGGGCCTGGTCGGCGCGGCCGGTGCTGCGCTGCTGAAGGCTGTGAAGGACTATGCGCTGACGATGACGCTGCAAGCGAATGCGGATTTGCTGGGCGACGCGGCCGTGCTGTTGGCCGCCTTGCTGTTCGTCGTGGCCCACGCCAGCGTCGATGCAGCGCGTGCGCAACTGGTGATAGAGCCGCGCCGCCGTTCGGTGGTGCTGGCCTGGTGGCGTGCCACAAGGGGTTTGCTGCGCCAGCCCAGCCGCTTGTTGTTGTACGCGGCCGTCACCCTGGCCGGCTTGCTGCTGGCTGCGATGGTCGGCTGGGTTCGCATCCGGCTGGCACCCACCACGGGGCTGCGTTTCATTGCTGCGCTGGTGCTGGGCCAGTTGCTGGTGCTGGTGCTGGCCTGGATGCGCTGCGCCAGGCTGTTTGCGCTGGTGGCGGCCGGGCGCGGCTGATCCCACTCAACCCGCTTGCAGCACCACCGGGGTTGTCGTCAGCGCTGCCGCTTCGGCGGCCAGCCAGTGCTGCACCGCTGCGGGCAAGGCCACCGGGCTGAAGACACGGCCCATGCGCGCATACGACTGCGCATTCGGCACCAGCCCGCTTTTCGCGACGCAGGCGCCCTTCATGTAGCCGGCCGCGCACAGCGTGCCGTCTTCACGCAGGAACTCAAAGCGCATGTAATTCCACGCCGTGTCGGCGCCGGCGATGACAAAGCGCAGCCGGTAGCGCTGCCAGGGTTTGATGGCCTTGCGGTAGGTGATGAAGGCGCCACCCGACATCGGCCGCCAGCCGGCACCCAGCATGGCGCGGGCAAAGCCGGTGCGAACGAAATACTCCACCAGCATCAGGTCGACGATGGTCAGGTAGCGGCCGTTGTTCATGTGGCCGTTGATGTCCAGGTCGTTGGGCAGCACGCGCAGGCTGCGTTCTATCCAATCGCCGGGTTCGACAGCCGGCAGGCGCCAGCCGCGCAGCAAGGTCCACAGCAAACGCAGATACAGGTTCATGGCCGGGTCTTACAATCAGTTCGATAATGAACAGTGTAGTTCGTTATAGAACCAAATGCAGAAGCCCCTTAAACCCGCACGCCGCAAGACAGCCTCGCGCGAGGCCAGCGCACCCGACAGTGCCACCCTGCGTTCGTGGCTTTCGGTGGTGCGCGCCTACCACCTGTGTGACGCGGTGTTGGCGCGCCGCCTGGGCGCGCTGGGCGTCAAGACGCCAGAGCACGAAATCCTGGTCAACCTGCGGCGTGAACCCGGCATCACGCAGCAGACCCTGGCGGCGCGCTGCTTTTCGGCCAAGAGCCACATCAGCGGCCTGCTCACCACGCTGGAAGAACGCGGCTGGGTGCAGCGTGAACCCGACCCCGACGACGCGCGCGCCAAGCGCCTGTTCCTGGCCCCGGCCGGCGCGCGCATGGCCGAACGCACGGCCGGCGTGCAGGCTGAGGTGGTTGCCGCCATGGCCGAAAGCATCGGCCCGGCGCAAATGGCGCAGGTCACAGACGCGATGCTGCGCGTGGCTGAAAGCCTGCAGGCGATGCTGGACTGATCGCGGTCAGCCTGGCGCTGCGCGCCCCACCCAGGCCGCGCCGCGCACACCCGAAGCATCACCGTGCAAGGCCGGCAGCAAACGCGTGCGCACCGGCCCATCGGCGCCGGCGCTGAACACCCAGCGACCCCACAGCGCCGGCACTTGTCCGTACAGGTGCGGCATCAACGACAAACCGCCGCCCAGCACGATGACATTCGGGTCAAGCAGGTTGATGACGCTGGCCAGCGCCCGCGCCAGCCGGTGCGCGTGCTGGTCCAGCGTGGCGCGGCAATCGGCGTCGCCTTGCGCTGCGCGCTGGGCGATGGTGGCGGCGTCCAGCGTGATGCCCTGCGGTTGTGGCTGCGGGTGCAGGCGCGCATGCAAGTGCCCGTGCAAGTGCCCATGCAGGTGCCCATGCAGGTGCCCATGCAGGCGTGCCAGCGCCGGGCCGCAGAGCATGGCTTCAATGCAGCCGTGCTGGCCGCAGTAACAGCTGAAATGTGCGGCTTGCTCGCGTTCACCAGCATCGGCCCAGGGCAGCGGGTTGTGGCCCCATTCGCCGGCCAGGCCATTCGGGCCGCCCAGCACCTGGCCGTTGACGGCAATGCCCGCGCCGGTGCCGGTGCCCAGGATGGCCGCAAACACCACCGCAGCCCCCGCGCCGGCGCCGTCGGTGGCTTCAGACAAGGCCAGGCAGTTGGCGTCGTTCATCAACACCACCGGCTGGCCCACAGCGGCTTGCAGGTCGGCCTGCAGTGGTCGGCCGTTCAAGCAGGTGGAATTGCAGTTTTTCATCAGCCCCGCAGCGGTGGCGGTGCCAGGGGTGCCAATGCCGATAGTGAAGGGGCCGCCCGCGGCTTCGCGCGCTGCTGCCACCAGCGCGGCCACGCTGTACACGGTGGCCGCGTAGTCGCGGGCCGGCGTGGCCACGCGCTGCTTCCAAAGCGTGCGGCCTGCATCGTCCAGCAACGCGGCTTCGACCTTGGTGCCGCCCAGGTCCAGCCCCAGCGCGTGCATTCAGATCGGCGCCGTGCGCTCTTTCAACCAGGCCAGCGCTGCGCCACTCAACAGCGGCGTTAGGCGTTCACGCACGGTGTCGTGGTAGGCGTTGAGCCAGGCACATTCGTCGGCCCGCATCAGCGCCATGTCAATGCAGCGCGTGTCTATCGGGCACAGCGTCAGTGTCTCGAATTGCAGGAACGCGTCGAAGGTGTCGCCTTCGGGCGTGGTGGCCGGCACGTTGAGGACCAGGTTTTCGATGCGCACGCCCCACTGGCCAGGGCGGTAGACGCCGGGCTCGATGCTCGTAATCATGCCGGGCTCCATGCCCATGTGTTGGTTGGCGATGGTCTTGCTGATGCTTTGCGGGCCTTCGTGCACGTTCAGGAAGTAGCCCACGCCATGGCCGGTGCCGTGGCCGAAGTCGATGCCTTCGGCCCACAGCGGTGCGCGCGCCAGGCTGTCCAGCATCGGGCTGGCGGTGCCGCGCGGAAACTTCGCGCGCGACAGGTTCAGCGTGCCCTTGAGCACCAACGTGTAGTCGCGTTTCATGGCCGCGCTGACGGTGCCTATCGGCCACACGCGGGTGATGTCGGTGGTGCCGCCCAGGTATTGGCCGCCGCTGTCTATCAACAGCAAGCCGCCTTCACCGACGTTGACCTTGATCTCTGCGTGTGCTTCGACCGTGGCCCGGTAGTGCGGCATCGCGCCGTTGGCGTTGAAGCCGGCGATGGTGTTGAAGCTCAGGCCGACAAAGCCGCTGCGTTTGGCGCGCTCGGCACTGAGCTTGTCGTCCACCGTCAATTCGGTGATGCGTTCGCCGCGCGCCTGGGCGGCTTCAAACCAGGCGTAGAACTCGCACATGGCGGCACCGTCCTGGGCCATCGCTTCGCGCACAAAGGCTGCTTCCTGCGCGCCCTTGCGGCTTTTCAGCAGCGTGCTGGGGTTGATGGCCTCGACCATCGCGCAGCGCACCTGTTCACGAAACCCCAGCGTCACGCGGCGCGGGTCCACCAGCAGCGTCGCACCTTCATCCAGGCTACCCAACGCGGCCAGTGCCGCGGCGGCCTGGCCATAGGGCGCCAGCTTGATGCCGTCGGCAAGCAGTTGCGCTTGCAGTGCCGGGCTGATCTTGCCTTCGGCCACAAACATCGTCGTCGTGTTCAGGTCGACCAGCAAATGGGCCAGGAAGACCGGGTTGTAGGTGACATCGCTGCCACGCAAGTTGGTCAACCAGGCCACGTCGTCTACGGTGCTGATGAAGTGGTGCGTGGCGCCGTGGGTCGCCATCGCCTGGCGCACCTGCGCCAGCTTGGCCGCACGCGGCACTGGCGCATGCGGCGCGGCGTGTTCGTAGACCGGCTGCACGGGCAGCGTGGGGCGGTCGGGCCAGATGGCGGTGAGCAGGTCGACATCGGTGCGCAATGCGACGCCGGCCGCGCCGAGTGCGGCTTTCAGGGCCTGCGCCGCAGCCAGGCTCAGCACCTGGCCACAGACGCTGACCAGCGCGCCGCGAGGCACTTGATGGGCCAGCCAGTCGATGTGGGCGGCGCTGTTGCCGGTGGCTATCTTCTCCAGTTCGATGCCGGTGCCGGCCAGTTCTGCTTCGGCTTGGACCCAATACCGGCTGTCGGCAAACAGCACGGCGCCGTCGATGGTCACCACCAGCGTGGCCATCGACCCCGTGAAGCCGCTCAGCCATTGTCGGCCCTGCCAGTGTTCAGGCAGGTATTCGCTCAAATGCGGGTCGCTGGAAGGCACCAGCAGCGCGTGCACGCCCTGTCGGACCAGCACTTCTTGCAACTGGCCAATGCGCAGGCGGATGGGTGAAGTGCGTGTGTCCATGGGGCGCCCTGGGTGAAGACAGAGTGCAAATTCTAGGCCGCGACCGCGCCGCTGCGAAGGGTGGTCTTCAGGCCGTGGCCGCAGCCCCGGGCTGGCGCGACAGGATGCGCTTGCGCACCATGTGGATGTGGCCGCGCAGGTCGTACAGCTCGTTGGTGAAAGACAGCGGCACACCGATGTGTTCCGTCTGCGCGTCCAGGCTTTCGATTTGCGTGCGCAGGCCGGCCAGGTCGGCACCGGCTTGGTCCAGCGCTTTTTCGATCGCTCGAAGGTGGGCATACCAGCGGTACACGCGCGAACGCAGCCGCAGCGTCACCAGCGGCGGCACGACGCGCGACAGCGGCAGCAACGCGGCCAGCAGCGGCAGCAGCACGACCCACATGCGGTCGACGAAATTGGCCAGCCAGAAGGGCAGGTAGTGCTGCAACCAGGGCGGGCCGCTGCGGTAGTAGCGCTCGGCCTCGGGGGCCAGCGGCAGCTCGTCACTGCCGGGCTGCGGAAAGTCACCGGCGCGGCTGAACCAGCCGGCCTGGCCGTGCGCGGTGTGGGCCGACTGAAGCAGCAATTGCACCAGCGCCGGGTGCAGGTCGCCGCGCGCTGCCAGCGTGGCAGTGGTGGCCACCAGTTGGACATCGTGCGGGGGCTGGTCGGTGGCCAGATCGACGACGCCGCGCGGCAGGCGCAGCGGGCGCAGGAAGGGGTAGCGGCGGGCATAGGCTTCGGCCTGCACGAAATCGAGCAGCCGCACACCCGGCGTGCGCAGCAGGTACTGCACCAGCGGCGCGTCGGCGGCCGAGACCAGCGCCAGCGCGTCGACCTTGCCCTGCACCAGTGCCAAGACGCCGTGCACGGCGGCGCCGCTGCCCTTTTGCAGGTCTTGCGCGGCCAGGCCATGGTCGGCCCACAGCTGCCTGAACAGCGGGCCCGAGCCGCCGCCCTCGGGCCCGGTGTCTATGCGCCAGCCGGCCAGTTGCGCCAGGTTGTCGGGCGCTGCATCACGCCCCGAATCAGGCGATTTATCAGGCGACTTATGACGCGACTTAGCACGCGATTTATCGAGTGATTTGGCGAGCGATTTGTCGCGCGCGGTGTCGCGCAGCAGCCGCTGGGCGCTGTCTTCACGGTAGAACAGCCACAGCGGCTCCACCGCCATGCTGCCCAGCGATTCCACCGGCCCATCGGGCGCACCCGGCGCCGCTGCGGCGACAGCGCCGCCTTGCACAAAGGCCGCGTGCACGCCAGAGCGGGCATCGCGCAGCAGGCCCAGGTTTTCGCTGGAACCTTGGGTCGGCCGCAATTCGACCGTCACGCCCTTGGCCTTCAACAGCGGCAGATAGCGCTTGGCGAATTCGTCGTAGGCGCCTTGTTCAGGGCCAGTGGCGATGACCAGGTGCTTGACTGGCGTGGGTTGCACCACCCGCCAGGCCACCCACAACACGGCAGCCCCCAGCAACAGCAGGGCCGCCAGCGCCAGCGGGCCGGCACCGGCCAGCAAGGCCTGCAGCGCGCCGACGCGGGGCAGGGGTTCGGGTTTCGGGGCGGGCGGCAACGGCATGCGAACACGATAGCGCAGGGCTTATGACGGGGGCTTCAGACGGGGCCGGCCCCGGTGCGGGCCAGGGCTGCTAAGCTGGCCGGCCCTGTTGTCCATCCTCGTCGTCCATCCTTGTCGCGCCCACCCGCCCCAACCTACCGGAGGCTTTGATGCCCGGACTGCTGCCCCACGTTGACCCAGACGGCCTGCTTGAGTATTCGGTGGTCTACACCGACCGCGCTTTGAACCACATGGCCCAGCGCTTCCATGGCGTGATGCAGGACATCTCACGCACCCTCAAAGAAGTCTACGGCGCGCAGTCGGCGATCGTCGTGCCGGGCAGCGGTACCTTCGCCATGGAAGCGGTGGCACGTCAGTTTGCCGGCGGCAAAAAAGTGCTGGTGCTGCGCAATGGCTGGTTCAGCTACCGCTGGAGCCAAATATTCGAAATGAGTGGTGTGGCGGCTGAAGTGGCGGTGCTGAAAGCGCGCCCCACCAGCGCGGCGCCGAAAGCCTCCTTCGCACCGGCGCCGCTGCAAGAAGTGCTGGCCACCATTCGCGCCAGCAAGCCCGACCTGGTGTTTGCCCCGCATGTCGAAACCTCGGCCGGCATGGTCTTGCCCGACAGCTATTTGCAGGCCGTGTCGGCGGCCGTGCACGAACACGGCGGCCTGTTTGTGCTGGACTGCGTGGCCTCGGGCGCGCTGTGGGTGGACATGCGCGCCACTGGCGTGGACATCATCGTCAGCGCGCCGCAAAAGGGCTGGAGCAGCACGCCTTGCGCCGGCTTGGTGATGCTGTCGCAGTCGGCCCGCGAGCGTATTGAAGGCACCACCGGCAGCAGTTTTTCGCTCGATCTGCGCAAGTGGCTGGCGATCATGGAAAGCCACGAAAAGGGCGCCATCGCTTACCACGCCACGCTGCCCACCGACGGTCTGGTCATGCTGCGCGACGCGATGCAGGAAACGCGCGAATTCGGCTTCGAGGCGGCGCGTGCGGCACAGATCGAAATCGGCCAGCGCGTGCGCACGCTGCTGGAAAGCAAAGGCATCCGCAGCGTCGCCGCGCTGGGCTTCCAGGCGCCTTGTGTGGTCGTCTGCCACACCGACCACATCGAATGGAGCAACACCAAAGCCTTCGCCGCGCAAGGCCTGCAAACCGCCGCCGGCGTGCCGCTGGCCTGCGATGAGCCGGCCGACTACCGCAGCTTCCGCATCGGCCTGTTCGGCCTGGACAAGCTGAAGCACGCAGACCGCACGGTGGCCAGCTTTGAGCGGGCGCTGAACGCGCTGCTGTAGCGGGCGTGCAATGGAAAGCCAAACACAAGGCGCCGGTCTGACGGGCGGCGTCGTGCATTTCAAGCGTTCGGTCTACGAAGGTTTTGCACCGCACCGTGTGCCGGCGATGGTGGAATGCCGGCCGGCAACGTGAGCCGCGCCGCTTCAGACATGGGTTCGCTTTTCCGCCAGGGCCCACGGGGCAGCAGCAGCAGCGGCAGCGTCACCCGGGACTTCGAGCATCTGGGCATGATCCAAGCCCGAGAACCCGGTGAACCCAGCCAGCTTGAACGCCCGCCCAGCGCGGCGCCCGCGCCCCGGCGCCGCCAGCGAATACAGCAGCCATGAACGACACCACCGCCAAGCCCGCATTGCCCGACCGCCTGTCCAGCGAC
The DNA here is from genome assembly GCA_031371275.1 of Betaproteobacteria bacterium. Taxonomy (GTDB): domain Bacteria; phylum Pseudomonadota; class Gammaproteobacteria; order Burkholderiales; family Burkholderiaceae_C; genus Rubrivivax. The sequence continues at coordinate 428 of JANMJI010000234.1, read as the reverse complement.
CCCCGCAGCCCGCACCATGTGGCCGACTTGATCGCACAGAACATCGGCATCCGCTTCAACCAAAAGGAGCGTTTTGATGTCGAGGAATACTGCGTCAGCGAAGGCTGGATCAAAGTGCCCGCCGGTCGGGCCAAAGACCGCAACGGGCAACCGCTAACGATCAAACTGAAGGGCACGGTGGCGGCGTTTTACCGTTGACCGGCGCGGCGGCGTGGGCCCCAGCCCCCGGTCGCACGGCAGCGCGCCGCGCGGGGCACTACAACGCTGTGCGCAAGCGCCAGATCTCCGGGAACAGCACCACGTCCAGCATCTTGCGCAGATAGCTCACGCCGCCGGTGCCGCCGGTGCCGCGCTTGAAGCCGATGACGCGTTCTACCGTCGTCACATGGCGAAAGCGCCACAGCCGGAAGGCGTCTTCCAGGTCGGTC
>JANMJI010000215.1:0-18508 GCA_031371275.1 Betaproteobacteria bacterium | reverse complement strand
CGTCGCGCCAGGGTTGGTTGATGAAGCGCTCGGTCAGCGCGGCCTCGTGGCCCATCAGTTGGCGTGTTATTTCTGGCCACACCGGCGCGGTGATGGGCTTGGCGCCACGGCCGCGCTCCAGCAGTGCGCGCACCGGCGCTGCGGGCACCAGAAAGCTGACCTGTTCACCGTCGCGCCGCGCCGCCACGTTGACGCCGATGAGCCGGCCTGCGTCGTCCAGCGCCGGGCCGCCGCTCATGCCGGGGCTGAGCGAGCCACCGAAGAACAGCGTTTCCAGGAAGCTGCGTTCGACCGGGCCGTTGTAGCTGCCTTCGGCGACGGCAAAGCCCACGTCCAGCGGGTTGCCCAGCGAAAAGATGCGTGCGCCGCGGGCCAGCACATTGCCGGCCGGCCGCAAAGGCACGGCACCGCGGCCGGCCAGCGGCGCGGGGTCTACCGGCTTGAGCAAGGCCAGGTCGTGCACGACATCAAAGGCCAGCAGTTGCAGCGCGCCTTGCTTGCCATCCACGCTGGCGTAGACCAGCCGGTAGCGCTGGGGCTGCAAAGCGTACTGGCTGACAACGTGGTAGTTGGTGATGAGGTGGCCGGCGTCGTCGACCAGAAAGCCCGAGCCGACGGAGGACTGGCTGTCCTGCGTCTTCAGCAGCGTGCGCACCTGCAGCAACAGCGGGCGCGTGCGTTCGTAGATGCGCTGGCCGGCGCCGGTGAGCGTGGGCTCGGTGGCCGCCGCCGCGCTGGCAGCGGCCAGCGGGGCTGACTGGGCCGAGGTCGCGGCCAAAGGCAGGCCGGGCTTGCCGGGCTGGGTGGCCGCCATCGGTATGGCCGGTGGCGGCGACGGTGCCGACCACGCCAGCAGGGTGGTGCCGGCACAAAGGCCACTCAGCAACCAGCGGCGTGTTTGTGTGTGGATGCTCAAGAAGACGCGTAGCCGGTGTACTGCATCGGCGCATCTTAGCCGGGGCAGCCGCGCGGGCCGCGGCGCTCGGGTGCTACCCTTGCTGGCATGTCTGTGCCCCCTTCAAGCCCCGGCCTGCAGCGCTGGCTGGGCCCCTGGGTGGCCGAGTTGAGCGCGGCCACTTTGAAGGCCGATGCCGCCAGCGCGCTGCTGGCCGCCGTGCTGGTGCTGCCGCAGGCGATTGCTTTCGCCACACTGGCCGGCCTGCCTCCGGCCTGGGGCCTGTACAGCGCCGTGCTGCCGACTGCGGTGGCGGCACTGGCCGGTTCCAGCCGCCATGTGTTGACGGGGCCGACCAACGCGATGTCATTGGCGCTGGCCGCCGCGCTGGCGCCGCTGGCCGCTGCCGGCAGCGCCGAATACCTGCGCCTGGCGCTGGTGCTAACGCTGATGGTGGGTGGCATACAGCTCGCCGTGGCGCTGCTGCGCCTGGGCACGCTGACGCACTTCATTTCGCCGTCGGTGTTGCTGGGTTTTATGGGCGGCGCTGCGCTGTTGATCGTCTGGCATGCGCTGGCTTCCTTGGCGGCCGTGCGCGCGGCGCAGGGGCCGACGCTGGCGGTGGCGGCCTTCACACTGGCCGTGGCGGTGCTGTTGCGCTGGCGGTGGCGCCGTGGCCCCGCGCTGCTGCTGGCTTTGGTGGCCGGCAGCGGGGCCGCCTGGGGCCTGGACGCCAGCAGTGGGCATGCGGTGCTGCGCATCGGTGCCTTGCCGCAGGCCTGGCCACCTTTTGCGCCGCCGGCCGTGGCCTGGGCCGACGTGCCGCGCCTGGCCACCATCGCGTTGGCTTTGACGCTGGTGGCGCTGGGCCAGAGCATCGCCATCGCCAAGGCTCTGGCGGCGCGCAGCGGGCAGTTCCTGGATGTCAACCGTGAATGCCTGGGCCAGGGCCTGGCCAACATCACGGCCGGCATGTTTTCGGGTTTCGTTGGCTGCGGCTCGCTCAACCGTTCGGTGCCGCACCAGCAAGCCGGCGCGCGCACGCCGCTGTCGGGGGTGATGGCCGGCGCCGGCGTGGTGGCGCTGGTGGCGCTGGCCGGGCCGCTGCTGGCGCTGGTGCCTTTGGCCGCGATTGATGCGCTGCTGCTGGTGGTGGCCTGGACGCTGGTCGACACCGAACAGTGGCGCCAACTGGCGCGCCTGGACCGCCGTGAAGCCGCGGTGGCCGCCGGCACGCTGGCCGCCACCCTGGCGCTGCCGCTGCAGGTGGCGGTGCTGGCCGGGGTGGCGGCTTCGCTCATCGTCTACCTGTACCGCACGGCGCATCCGGCGCTGCGCAGCATGGGTTTCAACGGCCCGCCCGCGCTTGCGCCGATGCCTTCGACGCTGCGGCCTTTTGTGGTGTTGCCAGCGGGCGCGCCGGAATGCCCGCAGCTGAAACTGCTGCGCATGGAAGGCCCGGTGTGGTTTGGCGCCGAAGCCCATGTCGCCGACGCGTTGCGCGCTTTGCGTGAACAGCCGACGCCGCCGCGCCACCTGCTGGTGATGGGCAAGAGCATGAATTTCATAGACCCCGCCGGCGCCACGCTGTGGGAACGTGAACGCGTGCTGCGCGATGCCATGGGCGGCGGCCTGTACTTCCACCGCCCGCGGCCCGAGGTGCTGGAAACCTGGCGTCACAGCGGCTTCATGGAAAGGCTGGGCGCCGACCACCTGTTTGCCGACAAGCACAGCGCCATCGCCACGCTGGTGCCGCGGCTGGACGGTGCCGTGTGTGCCGGCTGCCGGGCGCGCGTGTTCGAGGAATGCGCCAGACAGCCCGGCGCCCGTTGATGCCGTGCATCGTCCGTGCCCTTACCCGTGTAGTTACCCGTGCACACACCCGCACCCGCACCCGTGCCTTTTTTCACACACGTTTTGGCACGCCAGCCCCACAGTTCTTTACGCCCCTGACACAGCCGGCTTCACGCGGCGCGCCGACAGTGTGTGCAGTCCGGTGCCACGCCGGGCAAGGTCAGCGCCCTGGGGTGTCACCACTTATTTTGTTTGGAAGCCAGCGATGAATCTGCCCATGCAAGACACCGATGCCCAGGCCAGCATAACGGCCGAACAGAGTGGCGTTTTGTGCGCCCCACCGCGGCCCTGGGTGGCAACTTCCGCGGCCACAGCGGCGGCGGCCTTGCTGGCCGCCTGCGGTGGTGGCGGCGCCGACACCCCAGCGCCTGACGGTGTGCCTGCGCCGGTGCCCTTGCCGCCGCCAAAGGCGGTGTCGCGTGAGCAGGCCGCGCGCTTTCTTTCGCAGGCTTCGCTGGCCGCCACTGCGGGCGAGATTGCGCGCGTGCAGGCGCTGGGCTACAGCGGCTGGCTTGACGAACAGATGGCGCTGCCACGCAGCACCGGCAACGTGCAGTGGCTGCGCAGCAAGGGCCTGGATGCGGTGGCCTACAAAAACACCCAGGCCGGCGCCGACAGCATGGTCTGGCGCAAGCTCGTCAGCAGCCCCGACCCGCTGCGCCAGCGCGTCACGCTGGCCCTGTCGGAAATGATCGTCGTCTCTGTCGCCGGCATCGCCAACACCGGGTTCAGGCAGTTCGCTGCTGCGGCCTTTCTGGACATCCTGGAAGCCAACGCCTTCGGCAGCTACCGCGCGCTGCTGCAACAGGTGTCTACCAGCGTGCCGATGGGCGGCTACCTGACCTACAAGGGCAGCGCCAAGGCGAATGCCGCCACCGGCAGCCTGCCCGACGAAAACTATGCCCGCGAACTGATGCAACTGTTCACCATCGGCCTGGTGCAGCTGAACGCCGACGGCAGCGCCAAGCTGGGCAGCAACGGCCAGCCGCTGGAAACCTATGTGCAGGACGACGTGAGCCAGATGGCACGCGTCTTCACCGGCTGGGACTTTGACATCACGGTGGGCAGCAACGACACGCCCGACCGCGTCGTCGCGCCGATGGTGCAGTACGCGACCCGCCACGAGCCTGGCGAAAAGCGTTTTCTCGGCACCGTGGTGCCCGCCGGCACCGACGGCGCCAACAGCCTGCGCATGGCGCTGGACACGCTGGTGGCGCACACCAACATGGGGCCCTTCATCGGCCGCCAGCTCATCCAGCGCCTGGTCACCAGCCAGCCCAGCGCGGCCTATGTGGCGCGTGTGTCGGCGGTCTTCGACAACAACGGCGCCGGCGTCAAGGGCGACCTGCGCGCGGTGCTGCGCGCGGTGCTGCTGGACACCGAAGCGCGCGCCGATGCAACAGCGGCCGACCCCAGCTTCGGCAAGCTGCGCGAACCGATGCTGCGCTTTGTGCAGTGGGCGCGCAGTTTTGGTCTCGCCGATGCCGCCGATGAATGGCGCTTCGGCGACACCACAGACCCGGCCACGCGGCTCGGCCAAAGCCCGTTGCGTTCGCCGTCGGTGTTCAACTTCTTCCGGCCGGGTTATGTGCCGCCCAACAGCCCCATCGGCACGCGCACGGCGCCTGAATTTCAGATCACCACCGAATCGTCGGTGGCCGGTTATGTGAACTTCATGCAGGGCTGCATTGCGAATGGTTTTGGCGGCCTGACGCCGAACTACAGCGCCTGGTTGCCACTGGTGCCAGACAGTGCCGCACTGCTGGCCGAGCTGAACGTGGTGCTGGCCGCGGGGCAGTTGTCAGCCGCCACGCTGGCCACGCTGAAGACGGCTTTGGACAGCATCAGCACGGCCACCACCACCGGCACCAACAACCGCCTGTACGCCGCGCTGACACTGGTCATGGCCAGCCCCGAATACCTGACGCTGAAGTAAAGAGAACGCCATGACTTCATTCCATACCCATGCCGCTTCACGCCGCGAATTCCTGCGCCGCGCTGGCGCGCTTTCCGTCACCGGCGTGGCCGCGCCGTGGGCGCTGAACCTGGCTGCATTGGGCGAAGCCGCTGCCGCCAACGCCACCGGCTACAAGGCCCTGGTCTGCGTCTTCCTTTACGGCGGCAACGACTACGCCAACACCGTGGTGCCTTATGACGCCGCCAGCCACGCGCTGTACCTGGGCCAGCGCAGCGCCATCGCACTGCCACGCAGCAGTTTGGCCGGCACGGTGTTGAGCCCCACCACGCCGCTGGCCAATGCGCGCCAGTACGCGCTGGCGCCTGAACTGGCGCCGCTGCTGCCGGTCTTCGACGCCGGCCGCCTGGCCGTGATGCTGAACATCGGCACGCTGGTGCAGCCCACCACCAAGGCCCAGTACACAGCACGCAGCGTGGCGTTGCCGCCCAAGCTGTTTTCGCACAACGACCAACAGTCGGTGTGGCAGTCTTCAGCGCCAGAAGGTTCCACCTCGGGCTGGGGTGGGCGCATGGGCGATCTTTTCGCCGCGGCCAACGGGAATGCCACCTTCACCTGCATCAGCGCGGCGGGGAATGCTGTTTTCCTGTCGGGCCAGTCTGCCGTGCAGTACCAGGTCACGGCCAACGGTTCGGTGCCGCTGACAGCGCTGCAGCGCCCGCTGTTTGGGTCCACCGCGTGCAGCGAAGCGCTGCGCGCCATCGTCACCGCGCCGCGCAGCCACCTGCTGGAAGCAGAGCACACGCGCATCATGAAACGCTCCATCGACGCCGATGGCCAGCTCACCACCGCCCTGGCCGGCCAGGCCGCGCTGACGACCGTGTTCCCCACCGGCAACACGCTGGCCGGGCAGTTGGCGATGGTCGCGCGCATGATCGCCGCGCGTGGCAGCCTGGGTGCCAAACGCCAGGTGTTTTTCGTCTCACTCGGTGGCTTTGACACCCACGACAACCTGGCCACCGACCACCCCGCGCTGATGGCCCAAGTGGGCCCGGCGCTGGCGGCTTTCGATGCCGCCACGCGCGAACTGGGCGTGGCCGACGCCGTCACCACCTTCACCGCGTCAGACTTCGGCCGCACGCTGACCACCGACGGCGACGGCTCTGACCACGGCTGGGGCAGCATGCACTTTGTGATGGGCGGCGCCGTGCGCGGCCAGGCTTTTTACGGCGCACCGCCAGTCATCGCCAACAACGGGCCTGACGACGTTGGCCAGGGTCGCTTGTTGCCTGCCGTGTCGGTCGATCAATTTGGCGCCACGCTGGGCAGCTGGTTCGGCGTCAGTGACACCGAACTGGCCACGGTGTTGCCTAACCTGGGCCGCTACAACACGCGCAACCTGGGGTTTCTGACTTGACCGATGGCGTGCGCAGGGCGACGTGCGCCGCGGTGCGCCCTGCCGCTCAGCCGCGCATCAGCGTGCTTTTGCCAAACAGGCTTTCAATCAAATCCACCGCCAGCACCGCGGTCTGGTTGCGCACGTCCAAAGCCGGGTTCAACTCCATCACGTCCAGGCTGGCCAGGCGGCCGGTGTCGGCAATCATTTCCATGCACAACTGGGCTTCGCGGTAGGTGGGGCCCCCGGGCACGGTGGTGCCCACGCCGGGGGCGATGGGCGGGTCGAGAAAATCAACGTCGAAGCTGACATGCAAATGGGTCTTCTCGTCCAGCGTGGCGAGTGCCAATTCCATCGTGTGGCGCATGCCCATCTCGTCGATGTAGCGCATGTCGAAAACCTCCAGCCCCATTTCGTTGACCAGGCGTTTTTCGCCTTGGTCGACACTGCGGATGCCGATCTGCCGTATCACTTTGGGTGATATCGCCGGCACGGTGCCGCCAATCTCGATCAGCGCCTGCGGCCCGTGCCCGCACAAACAGGCCACCGGCATGCCGTGGATGTTGCCGCTGGGGGTCAGCACGCTGGTGTTGAAGTCGGCGTGGGCGTCGAGCCACAGCACGCGCAGCTTCTTGCCGCTCTCACGGCAGTGGCGCGCCACGGCGCTGATGCTGCCCAGGCCCAGGCAGTGGTCGCCACCCAGCAAGATGGGCAGCCGGCCGCCTTGCAGTTCGGCATACACGGCATCGTGCACGGCACGGTTCCAGGCCACCACTTCGGCCAGGTGGCGGTAGCCGTCCACAGCGGGCAGCCAGGGGTTGGCCGGGCCGCTTAAATTGCCGCGGTCCAGCACCTGCAGGCCGTGGCTTTCCAGCGTGCTCTGGATGTTCGCCACGCGCAGGGCTTCTGGCCCCATGCTGGCGCCGCGCGCGCCGGCGCCGATGTCGGTGGGCGCGCCGATGAGGCTGATTTTCGAGTTCATGCCGGTGTGCCTTCAGATGTCGATTGCAAACTCGCCCGTGGTCGTTTCAGGCGCATCGAAGCCGTAGTGCGCGGCCAGCGCTTCCCAGGCTTCTTCGGCGCTTTCGACAAAGCGGAAAAGCCCCAGGTCGCCGGGGCTGACCATGCCGGTTTCGACCAGGTAGTCGAAGTCGATCAGCCGTTGCCAGAAGGCGCGGCCGAACAGCAGGATCGGGCGCCGGCGGCTCTTGCCGGTTTGAATCAGCGTCATGGTTTCGAACAGCTCGTCCAGCGTGCCGAAGCCGCCCGGAAAGCACACCAGCGCGATGCTGCGCATCAAGAAATGCATCTTGCGCAGCGCGAAGTAGTGGAACTGGAAACACAGCTCGGGCGTGATGTAGGCGTTGGGCGCCTGTTCGTGCGGCAGCACGATGTTCAAGCCTATGCTCTTGCCGCCGACATCAAAGGCGCCGCGGTTGCCGGCTTCCATGATGCCGGGGCCACCCCCCGTAACAACGTAAATGGGTGTGGCGTACTGGCGTGAACGTTCGGTGGCAATGGCCGCAAATCGCCGTGCTTCTTCGTAGTACTGCGCCATGGCCATGGCGTTCTCGGCGCGCTTGACAGCGCTTTCATCACCACCGGCCTGCGCGGCATGCAGCGCCAACAAAGCTGCATCGGGCGGCTGTATGCGCGCACTGCCGAAAATGACGATGGTCGACTCGATCCCCAGTTCCTGCTGCACCAGTTCTGGCTTCAGCAATTCCAGCTGCATGCGCACCGGCCGCAGTTCCTCGCGCAGCAGAAATTGCGTGTCGGTGAAGGCCAGGCGGTAAGCGCTTTCAGGCCCGCCGTACAGCGAAGGCGGCGTGCTGATGGCGGCGTCTTGCTCGGCCGAAGGAAAGTTGCGCGCGGTGAGTTGTGCTGTCAGATCGCTGGGCGCTGATGGCGGCACTTGGGCGGGAGTTTTTTCAGTCATCCGCACAGCTTAGCGCGGCTTGGCGCGACCTGGCGCGAGCTACAGCGACTGACGCGCACTGCCGCACACGCTGCACCCGGTCTGGCGGCTGATGGCCACGCTGTCCCAGGTCATGCGCCGTGCATCCAGCATCAGCAGCCGCCCGGCCAGGCTTTCACCGGCGCCGCAAAGCAGCTTCAATGCCTCAGCGGCTTGCACGCTGCCGACGATGCCCACCAGCGGCGCGAACACGCCCATGGTGTTGCAGGCCACATCCTCAAATGCCGCGTCGCTCGGGAACAGGCAGGCGTAGCACGGCGCGCCGGGCTGGCGGCTGTCGTAGACGCTGATCTGCGCGTCCCAGCCTAGCGCCGCGCCCGACACCAGCGGCTTGCGGTGCTTGACGCAGGCGGCGTTGACGGCGTGGCGGGTTTGGAAGTTGTCGCTGCAGTCCAGCACCACGTCGGCCTGCGGCAGCAGTTCGTCCAGCAAGGCGGCGTCGGCGCGCCGCACCAGCGCATGCAGTTGCACGTCGGGGTTCAGCGCAGCCACCGTGGCGCGCACCGATTCGGCCTTAGGCAGGCCCACGCGCGACAGGTTGTGGGCAATCTGGCGCTGCAGGTTGCTCAGGTCCACCGTGTCGTGGTCCACCACCGTGATGCGGCCCACGCCGGCGGTGGCCAGGTACAGCGCGGCGGGTGAACCCAGGCCGCCGGCGCCGATGACCAGCGCGTGCGCGGCCAGCAACGCGCGCTGGCCTGCTATGCCCACGCCGTCCAGCATCAGATGGCGGGCATAGCGCAGCAGTTGCTCGTCGTTCATGGGTCTGAACTGTCGCGGCTGCTCGAAAGCGCAAAACCCGCCAGGTGGCGGGTTTCACTGCGGGCTGGCCAGGTTTTACTTGGTCGGTGTGGAAGGCGCTTCAGCGCGCTGGTCGCCGGCAGCCGTCTTGCTGGCCATTACCGGCAGGCCACGCAACTGGTTCAGCGCCTGCTGCAGCGGGAAGTCTTCGGCGGTGCCGAATTCGGGCAGCGGCTTGGCTGGTTCCTTGGTGCGCGCCAATTGTTCTTCCAGCTTCTTGCGCGCTTCTTCGCGGGCCTTTTCGCGCTCGGCGTCTTTCTTCTCGTCGGCGCCGGTCAGGTGGCGTTCCAGGTCGGCTTCACGCATGCGCAGTGCGGCGTAGACATTGCCCTCGGCGGTCTCATCCAGCCACACATCAGGCACGATGCCTTTGGCCTGGATGCTGCGGCCGCTGGGTGTGTAGTAGCGCGCGGTGGTGATCTTCAAAGCCGTGTCGGCCGGCAGCGGGCGCACGGTTTGCACCGAGCCCTTGCCGAAGGTTTGTGCACCCATGATGGTGGCGCGTTTGTGGTCTTGCAGCGCACCGGCGACGATCTCGCTGGCCGATGCCGAGCCCTCATTCACCAGCACCACCAGCGGTACGTTCTTCAGCGCCGCAGGCAGGCGCTTGAGCGGGTCGGTGCCACCGCGGCGGGCATAGAAATCAGGGCTGGCGCGGAATGTGGCGCGCGATTCTGGCAACTGGCCGTTGGTCGACACGACCACCGTATCGGCCGGCAGGAAAGCTGCCGACAACGCCACCGCGCCATCCAGCAAGCCACCCGGGTCGTTGCGCAGGTCAAGCACCAGGCCCTTCAGGCCGGGGTCTTGTTTGTAGAGTTCTTCGGCCTTGCGCACAAAGTCTTCAATCGTGCGGTCCTGGAACTGGCTGACGCGTATCCAGCCATAGCCGGGTTCCACCATCTTGGCGCGCACGCTTTGCATGCGAATTTCTTCGCGCACGATGGTCACCGGGAAGCTGCGGTTTTCGGTCTTGCGGAACACCGTCAAGATGACTTTGGTGCCGGGCTCACCGCGCATTTTTTTCACCGCCTGGTCAACGGTCAGCCCTTTTACCGGGCTGTCGTCGATGCGGGTGATGAGGTCGCCCGGCTTCAGACCGGCGCGAAAGGCAGGGCTGCCTTCGATGGGCGAGACGACCTTGACGAGGCCGTCTTCCATGCCCATTTCAATGCCGATGCCAATGAACTTGCCGCCGGTGCTTTCGCGGAATTCGCGGAAGCTCTTCTTGTCGAAATACTGACTGTGCGGGTCGAGCCCGGCGACCATGCCGGCGATGGCGTCAGAGATGAGTTTCTTCTCGTCCACCGGCTCCACATATTCGGCTTTGACGCGGTCAAACACCGCGGCCAATTGCTGAACTTCTTCCAGCGGCAATGGCGCCAGCGCGCTGCGCGCGACGGCCTGCAATTGCATGGTGGTCAGCGCACCGGCCACCGCCCCCACGGCCAACAGGCCGGCCACTTTCAGTTTGGAACCCATATTCAACGCGCCTTTCAGGGGACGTTTGCAGTGAAACCCAGTATAGAACTGGCCCGCCCCTGTGAGTGGGCCGCGCCGCGAAAGTTGCACGGCCTTGGGGCCCTCAAGCGTGTGGCTTTGCGCAAGCGCAGCGGAGTGAGGGCCCAACAGCCCGGCGTAAAGAAAACCGCGAAGCACCAAACCAAAGCGCCACTTCAGTCGCACGCGTCATCGGCCGAAACCCCTGTAGCGCCTTGAGCGCCGCCAAAGGCCACGCCATGTTCGATGTTCTCAAGCAAGTACTGCCGCAGGCCGATGCCGACGCGCGGCGTTGGGCCGAGCGGCGCCGCGCCCCGCGCAGCGCCGACAACGCGCTGACCGGCACCACCCGCCATTGGTTGCGCCGCCTGCCCGCGCGCCGCCGGCCCTTGCGCCTGTGCGAGCTGTACCCGCGGGTGGTGAACCGCATCGCCTGGTGCTGGGCTGACCCGGTGTTGAGCGAACAGGCGCTGGACGACCTGTTGCAAGACCGCCGCGGTGGCCGCCACGGCTTCCCCGCGCCGGTGCTGCGCGAACTGCAACGCCTGCGCGAATTCAACGGCCAACAGCGCGTCGAGGTGCGGCCCGAAGGGTTTTGGGAAGCGGTGGAGCGGGTCGTGGTGGGGTGAGCGCGATCAGCCGCCACCGCTTGGCGCTTGCAGGCGCCCAGCTCCATCCGCCGCCCCAAGGCCCGCAGGGGCCTTGTGGGCCCTCGCGCTCCGTCCGGCGCTTGCAAGCGCCGAACTCCAGTGGCCGCCCCAAGGTCCGCAGGGACCTTGGGGCCCCTCGGCCACTGGTCCCGCCACCGGGAATCGAACCCAGATCTGACCCTTAGGAGGGGCCTGTTCTATCCATTGAACTACGGCGAGACGATCTTCGATTTTGGCACGCCGGTTTGTGGCGGCGTCTCTTGCAGACGCCAGGTCCAGATCACGTCGGCGGCGTTTTCCAGGCCGCTTTGCAGGCGCAGCGTGAAGCGCTGGGCGATGCGGTAAATGAGCTGCCAGGTGCCGGTGGTGGCGTTGACGCCGCGCTCGTAGCCCAGGTACCAGCGGCGCGTCAGTTGCTTGCCGATGGAGACCACGGTTTCGCGCACGTCGCCTTCGCTTTGGCGCAGCGACACCTCGTCGATGCCCAGGCTTTTCATCAGCGCGTCGGTGGGCGCTTCGCCCTCGCCCGACAGCAGCGCCACGGCGGCGCGCTGCAGCAGCGCGGTGTCGTTGCGCCCCAGGCCGTCTGAGGCGCGGCCCAGCACCAGCCACGACAGTTTTTCTGAATCGCTCATCTCAGGGTCGGCGTACAGCCGCACCCGCGGCGAGAGCAGGTTGCCGGTGATGAGCACGCCCACCCGCTGGTCGATGTTGGGGCGCAGCGCCAGCACGTCCAGGCGCGGGTTTTCGGGCTCGCCGCCAAAGGCAATCAAGCCGCGTTCGATGTCCAGGTTCTGGCCGTAGGCCTTGTAGGTGCCGCGGTCGGTGTTGATGGTGCCGTTGATGGCCAGCCGGCCGCCGGGGGTGGCCAGGCGCAGTTGGCCGCCCAGGTAGGTGTCCAGGCCGCGGCCGCGGACGTGCACGTTGTTGCCCAGGTCCAGCGCCACGTTCATCACAAAACCGCGTTGCGGTTTGGCCTTGCCGGGGGCCACTTCGCGCTCGATGGCGTCGCCGGGGCGGCGCACCGTGACATCGGCGTCCAGCGTGGGCGCGTTGGAGCTGGTGGCGTCGTACAGCGCTTCGTCGATGCCGAATTTGCCGTCGATCTGCAGCTGGTCGGCGTTGAAGTTGAGTTCGGCGTTGCCGCTGGCGATGACCTGCCTGTCGACCCGGCCCAGCACGCGGAAGTGGTCGGCCTTGAGTTGCAGCCGGGCCTGCGGTTTGGCGCCGAAGGTGGCGCCGCCGGTAATGGCAGCCGTGCCGTCGCCGCCCTTGAGCGTGAAGCGTTCGATCTGCGCGCTGTCGCCGGCCAGCTTCACCGCCACCTGGCCGTCGCTGACGTTGACGCCCTGCAGCAGGTTGCGCACGCCCAGGCCACTGCCTGTCAGCTCGCCGTTGAATTGCGGTGCGCCAAAGGTGCCGGCCAGGCTGGCGCTGGTGTTGACCTGGCCCGTCAGACGCCAGCCGGGAGGCACCCAGTCGCCCCAGATGCCGATGTCGGGCACCCGCGCCTGAACCTTGCCCGCGATGGGTGCCTGCGGTTGCGGCCAGCGGCGCTCCGGCGTGGATTGCACCTGCACCTGGCCGCTGATGTCGCCCAGGCTGCGGCCGCGGAATACCGGGGAGAAATTCCACACGCCTTCGTGGGCCGATATCGCCAGCCGCAGCTCGGTCAGCCCCAGCAGTTGCGTGACATCGCCGCCGACCACATGCAGGTCGCCGTCCTTGCGCTCGAAGACCAGGTCGGCGTCCATCTTTTCGGCGGCGCGAATGTCCACACGCGCCGACAGGCGCATGTCGCCCTGCCAGCCCATGCCGGGCTGCGCGCGCGCCAGCAGCGGTGCCAGGGCGAAGGGCTCGATGTCGGCGTGCAGCAGCAGTTGCGCCTGCTCACCGCGCAGATCCACCCGCACCTCGTCCCAGCGCAGCGATGCGGTGTCGGCCAGGCGCACGCGGCCAGGGTCGGCCTGCAGCGTCAGCAGCTTGCCTGCGGCGCTGAACTGAAGTTCGGCGCGTAGGTCGTGCGCTTCGGCCCAGCCCGAGGCCGGTGGCGCGGTGCCGCTGCTGCCGTCCCAAGAGCCCACCACCAGGCGGTCGATGCGGGCCTTCCAGCGACCACCGCCGGCGCCTGCACCCGCCGCGCCTGCACCACCCGGGTCAGGCAGCCAGTTGCCCTGGGCCTGCATCTGCGCCCGCGTGCCCGATTGGGCCTGGATGCCCAACACCTGCTCGGCCACTGGCGGGGGCACCACGGGCATGGCGCCGGAGATGTCGATGCGGTGTTCGGCCAGCGTGCCGCGCAGGTCGACGCGCAGGTTGTCGGCGCGCAGTTCTTCGCCACGCTGACGGCCGTAGACAACGCCGGCCAGGTCAAGCTGCAGTGACAGTGGCTGTTCACCCTGCGTGGCCATGGCCCAGTTGACACTGCCGCGGGCCAGGTCCAGCGGGCCCACCAGCAGCTGGCTCAGGCGGGCGCTGCCTTCGGTGCGCATATCGGGCCAGCGGCCGTCTGCCGCCAGCACGGCGCTGGCCGTGCCCCGGCGCGGCACCCAGTCGGCCAGCGCCGGGTGCAGCAGGGTCAGCGGCGCCAGGCCGGTCAGTGTGTCGGCCTTCACCTCGAGCCGCCAGCGGTCGCTGGCGCCGCTGCCGGCGGGGTCGCCACGGCCTTCCAGGCTGAGCAGGTTGCCGGCCAGGCGCAGCTCGGCCCGCAGTGAAGCCGGTGTCGGTGCGGCGGCCTGGGTGTAGCCCAGCGTGATGTCTGCCGCAAGGGGCACCCCGGCCAGCAGCGCGTTGTGGATGCGCAGCGTGCCGTTGCCGGCCACGCGCTGGGCCAGGGCCAGCGGCGCCAGGCGTTCAGCATCGGCAGGCAGGCGCACGTCAAACTGCCAATCGCCCGACAGCCGGTGCGGGCCTTTGCGCCAGGCGCCACCGGCGTTACCCGGCCACCAGGGCAGGGGGTCGAAATCAAGCAGGCTGCCGCGCGTGGTGACCTGCCATTCACCGCGCGCCACCTTGGCCACCAGCGCGCTGAATTCGGCGCTGGCGCTGCCAGCCTTGGCCTGGGCGCGCTTGATTTCCAGCCGCTGGTCGTCGGCACTGCCTTCCAGCGCCAGTTGCACGGGCTGCGGCGCGGCATCAAGCTGGCCTTGCAGATCCAGCTTCCAGGTGATGCCGGGTGGCGGCAACGGGGTTGCCGGTGTGGTCGCCTTGAAATCGGGTGAGGGCAGGCCGCGCAGGGTGGCGGCCACCGGGCCGGTCAGCGTCATGCCAGCGGCGCGGCTGTCCAGGCGCTGCGGCGTCACTTTTTCCAGCCGCGTGTCCAGTACCAGGCCGTGGCCCTTCCACACCGCGCTGCCGGTCCAGCGGCCGGCGCTGCGCGTGGCGTCGGCCAGGGCCAGCTCGAAGTGGGTCAGCGCCAGCTCATCGGGCTGGTTCAGCTGGCCACGCAGGTCGAGTGTTAGCTTGCGCACCGGCAAGCGGCCTTCGTTCCAGCGCCCGGGTGTGGCGTTGTCCAGCGCCAGCGAGGCCACCAAGGGCGTGCCCTGTTCGCCACCTTTGAGCGAAGCCCGGCCGCTCAAACGTGTGGAGGGCGCGTTGGGCAACAGCGCCGAGAGGTCCAGCGCCTGCGTCTGCGCGCTCAGATGCGCCAGCAGCCACGGCTGCAGCGGGCGCAGACCGGCGCGCAGGTCCAGCGTTGGCGCGGCCAGCTTGGGCAGCGGCCGGCCGCGCAGCGTGGCGGCAAGCTCCAGCGCGGCCACCGTGCCGCTGGCATGCACCACCGCCGCCCAGCGTGGGTTGTCACCGTCCAGCGTCGGCCGCAACGTGGTCTGCGCGACCACGCTGTAGGGCGTGGCATTGCCCAGTTGCGCGCTGCCAGCCACGGCCAGGCCGCTGGCCTCGAAGTAGATTTGTTCGGCGCGGTGGGCAGCGCCGGGCATCGGGTCCAGCTGCAGGCCGGCGACGACCAGGCCTTGCAGCGGCGACTGGCCGTTGAACACAAAGGTGTCGATGCGCAAGGCCTTCACCGCCAGCGCCACGGGGGGCGCCAGGCTGGCCGGCAGCTGCAGCGGGCCGGGCTGCGCCGGGCCGGTTTGCACGCTCAGTTTTTGCACCTTCAAGGCCTGCACTTCCAGCCCCACCCAGGCGTGGGCGTTGGGCCGCCATGTCCAGCGCAGGCCGTCGCCCACCAGGCCTTCCAGCAGCAGCCATTGCTGGCCGCCGGCCCACTTCACGCGGACACTTTCAGCGCGCCAGGCCGGGCCCAGCAACGCGCCGCTGAAACCCTTGACCTGCACCGTGGGCACGCGCTGCAACAGCCAGGCCGTGCCGTTCTCGGTGAACAGCAACCAGCGCACGCCGCCCACGCCGGCGCCCAGCAGCAACAGCAGCAAAGCGACGATGCACAGCAGCGGCAGCAGCAGGCGCAGGCCGGTGCGCAGCGGCGTGGCGGCGGCATGCGCTGCTGCGGCCTGCATTGCCGCGGCTGGGGTCGAGGCGGCAGTGGGCGCTTCGTCCATGGCCATTCAGAACGCGATGCCGACGCTGAAGTGCAGCCGCGACTTGTGCGTTTTCAAGGCCCAGGCCCAGTCGATGCGCAACGGCCCCACGGGGCTGCGCCAGCGCACGCCCAGGCCAGTGCCGACGGCCGGGTGCAGGTTGGAAAAACTGTCGGCGGCGTTGCCGGCGTCGACAAAAACCGCGCCCCACAGTGAGGGCATCGAACTGACGATGGGCCGCGCCAGTTCCAGGCTCGTGGTGTAGACGACGTTGCCGCTGCCGACCACGCCGGCGACCTGCGGGCCCAGGCTGCGGAAGCCGTAGCCGCGTACCGAATCGTCGCCGCCGGCGCGGAATTTCTGCGAATCGGGCACCACCATGTTCGGGCCCAGAAAGACCCGGCCCAGTTCCAGCCGCGCCTGGCTGTACCACACGCGCCCCAGCGGCAGATAACCCGTGAAACGGGCGTAGGCGCGGGTAAAGGTGCCGTTGTCGGCGTTGCTGCCGTGCGAACGCCCGATGCCCGCCTGGCCGGCAAAGCTGAAGCCCAGGGTGGGCAGCACCACGCTGTCCAGTTCGCGCCAGACGCCGTGGTAGTTCAGCGACAGGGCCAACGCGTTCGTGCGTTCGTCGGTCACCGTCACCCGGCGTGAACGCTCGGCTTCCAGGTAGTACAGGCGTTCGATGCGCTGCGTGTCCTGCGTGCGACC
This sequence comes from Betaproteobacteria bacterium, assembly GCA_031371275.1. Lineage (GTDB taxonomy): Bacteria > Pseudomonadota > Gammaproteobacteria > Burkholderiales > Burkholderiaceae_C > Rubrivivax. Next base: position 2,312 of record JANMJI010000215.1, on the reverse strand, counting down.
GACGCGCACGCGCTGCGACAGCACCGTGTCTGAATCGGATATCAACCGCTCGACGGTGCCGCCCACCAGATTGCGGTACAGGTTTTCGCCCGGGTGGGTGCTGATCTCGCCTTCCCAGAACTGGCGTTTCTGGCCCCATTCGATCTTGTTGCGCGAAGAAGCGGCATAGCCAAACACGCGCCGGTAGGTGTGTTCAAGCGACAAACGTGGCCCGGTGTTGGCGCTGATGCCCACGCCCGTGGTGTAGACCTGCAACGGCGCTTCGCGCAGGCGCACCACGACGCGCGCAACGGCGGCGCGCGAGACCTCGTTGTCCAGCGTCACGTTGACGTTTTCGAACAGCCCCGACTTTTGCAGCCGTTCCTGGAAATCAAGCAAGCGCGCTTCGGTCACGGGGGTGCCCGCGGGCATGCCGGCCAGGTTGCGCACGGTGTCGATGTCGTGCACCACCAGGCCTTCGATTTCCAGCGCGCCGTAACGGAACAGCGGGCCGCTGTCGGCGACCAGGAACAGGCGCACGGTGCCGGCTTGGGCGTCGACTTCCGCGCCCGTGCCGACCCACACTGCTGTGGCATAACCGGCAGCCCGCAGCCGCGCCAACGCGCCGGCCTTGGCTTCGCTCCATGACGGGTTGCGGAACTCGGTGCCTTCGGTCAGCGGCCAGGCCTTGCGCCAGGTGGCCAGTGCGGCCACGGCGCTGGCGTCGCCGCTGGCAGCGCTGCGCTCCAGCTCGCCTTCGGCTTCCAAGGTGACGCGGGCGATGCGTGCGCGCGGGCCGGGTTCCACCTTCAGGCGCACCACGTCGCCAACGCCGGCGGCACGGCCGGGGTCGCGGTCCAGCATCACCCGGGGCGAAAAATAGCCTTCGGTTTGCAGCAGCGCACGCACCTGTGCCGGGGCGGCGTCGATCAGGCGCGACCACTCGGTGTCGTCGACGTCGTCACGCGACACGCGGCCCAGGCGCACCAGGTCAAGGTGGCGTTGCAGCAGCGCCTTCAGGTTGGATGGTGCTTCGATGATGATGTCCACGCCCTGCTGCCCGGGCGGCGCGGCGGGCGGCAGGTTGTCGCCGCCGCCTTCGCCGTTGGACGTGGCGGCGGGCGCACCGGGCGTGCCCGGCGCAGGGCTGAAGACCGCACACCCGGCCATGCCCACCAGCGAAACCAGCGCCAGCAGCAGACCCGCTGCAGCGCGCCGCAGGCTCATTTGCTCAACAGCCGCATCGCGCCTTCAAGCCCGGCCAACGACAGCGGAAACATGCGCTGGTTCATCAGCTGCTGAACCACGGCGATGCTCTGCCGGTATTGCCACACGCCCTGCGGTTCGGGGTTGATCCAGGCGAACTTCGGAAACGCATTTGTCAGCCGCGCCAGCCACTGTGCACCCGCCTCTTCGTTGTTGTATTCCACGCTGCCACCGGGCTGCAGGATTTCATAGGGGCTCATGGTGGCGTCGCCGACAAAGATCAGTTTGTAGTCTTTGTTGTACTTGCGAATGACATCCCAGGTGGCGTGCTTTTCACTGAAGCGGCGTTTGTTGTTCTTCCACATGAAGTCATAAACGCAATTGTGGAAATAATAGAACTCAAGATGCTTGAATTCGGTCTTGGTGGCGCTGAAAAGTTCTTCCACACGGTGGATGTGTTCGTCCATCGTGCCGCCCACGTCCATCAGCAGCAAGACCTTCACTTTGTTGTGGCGCTCGGGCACCATCTTGATGTCCAGCATGCCGGCGTTTGCCGCGGTGCAGTGGATGGTGTCGTCCAGGTCCAGCTCGTCGGCTGCGCCTTCGCGCGCGAAACGGCGCAGCCGGCGCAGCGCCACCTTGATGTTGCGCGTGCCCAATTCTTTGCTGTCGTCGTAGTCCTTGTAGGCGCGCTGGTCCCACACTTTCACGGCGCTTTTGTTGCGGCTGCCGGCCTGGCCGATGCGAATGCCTTGTGGGTTGTAGCCATAGGCGCCAAACGGGCTGGTGCCGCCGGTGCCTATCATCTTGTTGCCGCCTTCGTGGCGTTCTTTCTGTTCATCGAAGCGCTTCTTCAGCGTGTCCATCAACTCATCCCAGCCCATCTTCTCGATGGCTGCTTTCTCTTCGGCGCTCAGCTCTAATTCCAGCGTCTTGCGCAGCCAGTCCAGCGGCACTTCCTGGGTGAAATCGGTGAGCAGCTCAACGCCCTTGAAATAGGCCGAGAAGGCGCGGTCGAACTTGTCGAACTGGGCTTCGTCCTTGACCAGACTGGTGCGCGCCAGGTAGTAGAACTGGTCTACCGATTGGTCGATGACACCGGCCTGCATGGCTTGCAACAGCGTCAG
>JANMJI010000207.1:0-5414 GCA_031371275.1 Betaproteobacteria bacterium | reverse complement strand
AAACCCAGCCAGAGCGAAAGGTGGGCGATGACCACGCTCAGCGCCAGCAGCGGCAGCAGCGCCAGCCACAGCGGCAGCAGCAACAGCTTCCACGACAGGCCCGGCAGCAGATTGCGAAAGAACATCGCCACCAGCTTGGCCGCAATCGCCGAGACATCGGTTCCGCGCGGACGGATATCGACTTCGCTGAAGCGCCCGAACATCACCTTCAGCGCGCTGGGCGTGTAGCGGAAATAGTCGAACGGAATGTAGTGATAGCGCGCCGACCAGGGCACGGTGACAACGCCGCGCGCACCGGGCTTGCTGACGCGGTGTATTTCATCGACCAGGTGCTGGTAGCCCTGCACATGCTCCAGCACTTCGGTGCACAGGAAGGCGTCGAAACTTCCATCGGCAAACGGGATGTCCTGGCCATTGAAAGGCACGATGTCGGCGTTGTGATAGTCGAACTTCGCGGCATCCGCGATGTCGATACCCTGGTAACTCGCTTGCGTGGGGTCGAGCAAGAAACGGTAGGGCGACTGGCCGCAGCCCACGTCCAAGACCTTGCCGCGGAACGCAGGCAGCGCACGCCGCAGGTCGCGGTAGATGGTCAATATCTGCAGATCAAGCAGCATGCGCCCAAAGAACTTGAGCTTGCCTGCCCATCCTGTCGGCGGCGTGTGCGCTACCGGACGAAAACCTTCATTCCTTGATTCAGACATTGGCGTGCAGGCCCTTGCGAAGGCTAGACTTTCGATCCTCGTGCCCACAAATTCCAGCGCCCCCGTCAGCCAAAGAGTGATCGCCTTTCTGAAGGGCGAGAAAGTTCGCTATCTGATCGGCGGCGGAGCCAACGCAGCCATTGGCTACGGCGTGTTCGTGGCGGCCTACTTTTTGTTGACACCCTATGGCGTTCATTACCTCGTGATCTTCGCCGTGGCGCAGTTGATTGCCATCACCTTCGCGTTCTTCAATTACCGCCATTTTGTCTTCAGGTCGCAGGGCGAACCGTGGGCCGAATACCTGCGTTTCTTGTCGGTGTACGCCGTGGCCGCGCTGCTCAATCTTGTGCTGATTGTTGTGCTGGTCGATTGGGCGCGCCTGCATGTCCTGCTCGGGCAGGCCATTGCGATGGTGGGCGTGGTGGTGCTGTCTTATCTGAGCCACCGGCGCTTCACTTTCGGCAGACCATAGACCGCTCACTTGGCTTGAGCGTCAGGCAACAGATGCGTGACCTTGCCGTGCCTCACCAGGGCGGCACGAATGAACCTGGGCCGCCCTTTGACTTCGGCCATGATCTTGGCCACATATTCGCCCACCAAGCCAATGGCGAACAGGTTGGCCGAGCCGAACATCAAAATCAGTATCTGTAATGTTGTAGCGCCTTGCGCTGCGATGCCGGGAAAGAACAGCTTCAGCAGCGCCGTCACGATGGCTGCCACCGTCGACAAGCCCAGCGCCACAACACCCGCGCTGGTCAGCATCGTCAGCGGCGTGTCGCTGAACGAGAAGATGCCTTTCTTGGCCCATTCGATGTTCTTCAGCAGGTTGTTGGTCGAACGCCCGAACATGCGTTCTGGCCGCACGTAATCCACACCCGTCTGCTTGAAGCCCACATAGGCGCGCAGGCCGCGCACGAACAGATCGCGTTCCGGGCAATTCAGCAGCCAGCCGACCACGCGCCTGTCCATCAGCGAAAAGTCGCCTGCATCGTGGGGAATCGGGATGTAGCTGAAGCGGGCAAACACGCGGTAGAACAATTTGTACATCAGGCCCCAGGCGAGTGGCATTTCGCGCTTCACGCGGCGGCCGTAGACCACGTCCCAGCCTTCGTCCCAGCGGCCATAGAACTGTTCGATCAATTCGGGCGGGTCTTGCAGGTCGCCGTCCAGCAGCACCACACTGTCTTTGGTGGACAACTCCATGCCGCTGCGAAAGGCCATTTGCGAGCCGAAATTGCGTGAATGCGAAATGCCGATCACATGCGGGTCGTTCTCACTCAAATCGCGGATGACCTGGGCGCTGTCGTCCGGGCTGCAGTCGTTAACGAAGATGATTTCGTAGTCGATGTCCAGCTTGCGAAAGGTATCCGTCAAGCGGCGGTGCATGACCGGGATCGCCTGCCCGTCTTTGTAGCAGGCGATGATGGCCGACACGCTGCGCCGGCGCGCATTCGGGTCGCGCTTGGTGGCCGCGGCGTGTTCCGCGTCGCTCAGTGTTTTGACCCATTCGGCGGTGGACCGCAAGCCTTGTTCGAGTCCGACCTCGGGCATCCAGGCGAATTGGCTGATGGCCTTGCGCGGGTCGGCATACCAGTCGGCCAGATCCCAGGCGCGGCCTTGCATGGTGCCAAACTTGGCTTCGGTGGCAATGCCGAATGTGTGCCGCGTGACCTCGGCCAATTCGGCGATGGTCGTCTTGGTGCCGGTGCCGATGTTGTAGCTCTCGCCATAAAAGCCCGGTTGCATCGCGGTGGCAGCGCGCACAAAGGCCGAGGTGACGTCGTCGACATGAATGAAGTCGCGTGAAGTGCGCGGGTCGACGAAGGGCGGCAACTTGCCGGCGACGGCGTTGCGCAGCAGCGTCGGGATCAGGCGCGAGGTGTCTTCGTAAGGCCCGTACACCGCGTACAGACGCAAGTTAACGCAAGGGAAGCCCTTTTGCTTGCCCATGTAACGCAGGTAATTGGCCACTGCCACTTTGGAAACGGCGTAATGGCTGTTGGGTTCGCACACCGCATCTTCGGCCGGTGCGGTGCAATTGGTGCCGTATTCCGAAGAACTGCCGGCATGCACAAAGGCAGCAAACTGCCGCCCTTCCAGTTGGCCGACGAGGTTGACGATGGACTGGAAGTTGGTCTGGTAGATGAGCCCGCCGTCTTCCTCGAAAGAATAGGCGCCATAGGCCGCGCAATCGAAGATGGTCTGCGGGCGCAGGCCATTGACCATGTTCTTGGTGGATGCAAAGTCATTCAGATCGACGGCCACCAGTTGCTCGTCCTTGACATCGGCCAAGCGCCAGTTCTTGCCACGGCGCACCGCTGCGAAGACATCGCTGCGCACGGCGGCGACAGCCTTGAACAGGTTGGCGCCTATGAAACCGGACGCGCCAGTGACGAGGATCGGGCCCTGCAAGGCGCGGATGTGGGCAGTCAGGTCCGACATGGCGGGTGGGCAGTTCTAGGCGATGGCCAGGGTGGCGAGCAGGGTGTCGGGGTCCAGGCCCGACAGGCGGCGCAGGTAGGTCTGCGAGCCATAACGTTCATAGTGGTGGGCACGGGCATGCAGGTGGTGGAAGCGGCGCAGCGCCAGACCGCAGTCGGCCAGGTGCAGCGCCAGTTCCGAGCCGAAGCCGCCGCGTCGCACATGTTCTTCGGCCACGCACAGCGCTGGAGCTTGGGCGATTTGTGCCAGCAGTTCGGGCGGCATGGGGTTGTGCTCCAGCGGCAACTCGGCCACCGCCCAGAGATTGGGCCTGCTTTCAGGCGCGATACGTTCGACGGCTTCCAGGTAGCTGCCTGCCAGCGGGCCGACGGCAATCACCACCGCCCCGCCGCCGTGCGCAAGCTGGCGCCAGGGTGCATAGGCCGGCACCATATAGCCCTTGGGCTTTTCGCCCCGGCCCAGGCGCAGGTAGGCGGCCCGTGGTGATGCGCCAGCCCGCGTCACCACCGCGCCCAGGTCTTCGTCGAACACCGGCACATAGGCGCTGATGTTGGGCAGGCACAGCAGTACGCCGTAGTCCTCAATGGCGTGGTGCGTCGGCCCCATCACGCCATAGCCGTAGCCACCGCCGTTGCCCACCAGCCTGACCGGCAATGAATGGAAGGTGATGTCGTTGCGAATTTGCTCGAAAGGCCGCGCATAGCAAAACGGCGCAATGCTGTAAGCCCAGACCTCAAAGCCCTGGCGCGACAGGCCGGCGGATACCGAGATCATGTTTTGCTCGGCAACGCCGGCATTGATGAAGCGCGGCCCCATCGCTTCTTGCAGCGGCTCCAGCGCCATGAAGCCGAGGTCGCCGGTCAGGAACAGCATGTTCGGGTCGGCCGCGCGCGCGACCATGGCATCGCAGAACTGCAGTCTCATTGCGAATCGATCTCCGCCATCGCCGCATGGAACTGCGCTTCCTTCAGCGGCAGGTAATGTGAATCCATGCGGTGTTCCATGAAGCTGACGCCCTTGCCTTTGACGGTGCGCATGACCACGACGCGCGTGCGCTGCGATGCGGCGGCCAGCGCCGCGCGTATCGCCGCGGCGTCATGGCCGTCTATCACCTCGACATCGACCTCGAAGCCTTCCAGGCGCTTCCACAAGGGCGCCATCGAAGCCACGTCGGCGGTGCTGCCGAAGCCCTGCAGGGTGTTGTGGTCCACCAGCACGCGCAAGTTGGCCAGCTTGTGATGGGCGGCAAAGATCAGCGCCTCCCAGGTGGAACCTTCCTGCCATTCGCCGTCCGACGTCAGGCAGATGACACGCCCGTCGCCGCCCTTCAAGCGCATGCCCAGCGCCGTGCCTGCGGCCAGCGACAGCCCGTGGCCCAGGCTGCCGGTGGCAAAGGGAATGTCGGCAATGCCGGCGGCAGGCGGGTGGCCTGCCGTCAGCGTGTTGTCCTTGTGGAACAGCTTCAAGTCGTCGTCCGACAGCCGGCCGGCGCTCCACAAAGCGGTGTAAAGCGCACCCGCCGAATGCCCCTTGGACAGCACGAAACGGTCCTGGCTGCGCAGGAATTCGTGGAAGACGATGAGCATCGCGTCCAGCGACGACAGGTTGCCGCCGATGTGCCCGACACCGCTTTCATAGTGCATGCGCAGCAGCCGCTTGCGTGCGGTCTGCATTTGGGCGGGGGTCAAGGCAAGGGGTGGCGTCACGGATGGGGCTCGCTCGAAAAGGGCGTGAAGGCGTGGGCTGTCCCGCTGCAACCATATCGCCTATCGGCGCCGGTGGCGCTGGCGAGCACCCGCTTCGGGTGGCGCGCTGTGCACAACAGCACGGCCCGGGCGGTCCATGTGCTTAGGCTTGGGGTCGGCTTGAAAACGTCCATCGCTTGTGCATCAGATAACTGGTGAATACAGGCACGGCCACGCCCACCACATGGGCCATGGTTTCGGCGTTGTGCGTCATGCCGGCGGCCCGCAGGGCCGGGGCCCCGAGCAAGGTCACGGCCAGCGTTTGCAGCACCGCCAGCGCGTTGACGACCGCGAAGCGCCCGGCGCGCCGGCCCACGTCGTCACTGGCATTTTGGAACACCAACCAGCGGTTCAGGCAGAAAGCCACCACCATGCCTGTCAGGTAGGCCAGCACCACCGCTGCGGCCAGCGGCGCCAGTGGCATGGCCCACGAGTAGACGATGCGCGACGCCACGTTCACCGCCGCCGCAAAGCCGCCCACCAGCAGGAACATCGCCAGCTGCCGCATCGTTGTCAACCGCCC
>JANMJI010000175.1:0-4909 GCA_031371275.1 Betaproteobacteria bacterium | reverse complement strand
GCTTGGCGAGCTTGGCGAGCTTGGCGAATGATCCGTTTGCGGCGCGCATTGCAGGGCCCGCGCCCGCAGCACGCGGGGGTCGTGTTCACCGCCCGTCAGCAGGTGGTCTTTGAGATGGTCGAAGACCAGTTCTTTGGCGGTGACGAAAGTGATGTTGCAGCGGTAGGCTTGTACGCGCGCGGCGCGCGGCGTGGCCTGCACCACACAGCCGACGCTCAGGCCGAGCCATGCATAAAAGGGCGCCAGCGCCGCGCTGTCGCGCTGCACCAGATAGTCGTTGGCGGTCATCAGGTGCACGCGCACGGCGCCCAGTGCAGCCGCCGCTGCGGCCAGTGCGGCGGCCAGGGTCTTGCCTTCGCCGGTGGCCATCTCGGCCAGCCGGCCTTGCAGGATCAGCCAAGCGGCGCGGTACTGGCTGTCGTACGGCGTTTTGCCTAAAGCGCGGGTCATCGCCGCGCCGGCCACGGCCAGGGCCGCGCCGGTGTTGGCGGCGGTCAGGCCGTGCTGGTTTGCGCTGGCTTGCAAGCGGGTGCGCAGGGTGGCCACGGCGGCGTTGAACTGGGTGGCGTCCAGGCTAGCCAGCGCGCGCTGCGTGGCCGCCAGGTCGCGCGCGACGCGGCGCGGCAGGCGCGCGGCGGGGTGCGGCAGCAGGTGGTCCGCGACGCTGTGCAGCCAGCGCTGGGCGTCGATGAGCGCATGGGCTTCGGTGACGCGGTGGCGCTCAGGGTAGGCGCTCCAGCTGCGGTGGGACGGGACGGGCTGTGGCCGCGCGAGCGCACGCGCCCCCACGCTCACCCAGAGCGCGAGGGGACCACGCATCAGCGTGGCCCAGACAGGCAGGGGATCACGCACCAGCGTCTGCCACAGGCAGCCAGGCCCACGCCTCAGCGTCTGCCAGTGGGCCAGGAGATGCGGCTCGGCCATCGGGTTCAGCGGCTTCATCGGTCGAAGTGCCGCAGGAACGAACGGCGTGCGAAGTCGGCGAGCTGTTGCGCGGCGCTGGCATCGGCGTGGTGGAAGGTGACGCGGGCGCGTTCGCCGATGCGGGCGTCCACGCCGTCGGCCAGGCGCAGGTCAAGCTGGAAGCGCGGCGCTTGCGCGGTGCGTCCGCTCTTGTCGGCGGTGTCGATGGCGATGCTGCCGCCGGCCGGCTCGCCCAGCGCTGCGCTGGGCAGGCTGCGCGTGGCCTGCGGCACGGCCGCTGCCAGCCGCGCCGGCAGATCATGGCCGCTGCCCGACAGTGCTGCCCAAAACCCGCCCCAATCACTGCCCAAAACCCCGCCCAACACCGCGCCATGCGCCAGCGCGACGCGAATTTCGAGCGTGCCTTCGCGCACCTGCGCAATGTCCTCATTGCGCACCAGCACGCGCACCAGCGGCGCGCCGGGTGCCAGCACCTGCGCCACCAGCTGGCCTTGCGGCAGGTACTGGCCCAGCACGCTCAGGCGCGGCTCGATGACCACCCGTCCGGCCACCAGCGCGCGCACCACCAGTTGGTCGACACGCTGGCGCAGCCGCGCCAGTTCGGCCGCCACGCGGGCCTGCTCGTCAGCGGCGACACCGGCGTGCAGCGCGTCGGCTTCGAACTTCGCGGCGCGTTCAACGTCCAGCCTGTCCCACTGCGCCTGGGCGCGTTGCAGTTCGGCCTGCAGTTGGTCGTTCGTCAAGCGCAGCAAGGGCTGGCCGGCGACCACCGCATCGCCATCGGCGACCATGAATTGCGCCACAAAACCGTCGCTGCCCAAGCGCACCATGGCTTCGTCTGACAACCACACCACGCCCGTTGCGTCGGTGCGCTGCGGCAAGTCGGCGGCGAAGACCAGCGTGCCCGCTGTGCCCACCACCAGCAGCGTGATCAAGGCCGTGCGCGCGCGCTGGCCGTGCAGTTCGGCCGCGCTGGCCAGATAGCGCAGCGCAGCGATGGCCGGCTTCAGCAACAACCACCACGCCGCCACGGCCACGGCGGCCAGGCCGAGCGCGCTGTTGACATCGGCCAGCCACAGCGCCAGCAGCACCAGCAGCACGGCCCGGTACAGCCAGGCCAGTGGCGCGTAGGCCAGCAGCCAAGGCAACGCGCCGCGTGCATAACCATCAAACCGAGCGGTGGGCAAGCGCAGCAGGCCGCGCTTCAAAAGGTGCTGCCACCAGCGCTGGCTGCGCTGCGCCAGGTTGGGCAGCTCGAAGGCGTCGCACAAGACGTGGTAGCCGTCGAAACGCAGCAGCGGGTTGCCGTTGATGACCAGCGTCGACAGGCCACCGACCAGCACCACCGCGAAGGCGATGTCTTTGAATCCACCGGGCTCCAGCGCCAGCCACAGCACCATGGCCAGCGTGGCCAGCAACAGCTCGGCCGCGATGCCGGCCCCGGCCACCGCCATGCGCTGGCGCTTGGACGCGAAGCCCAGCGACGCCGAGGCGTCGACATACGGCACCGGCGTGAGCATCAACAGCGTGATGCCGATCTCGTGCACCTCGCCACCGAAGGCCTTCACGGTGAAGGCATGCGCCAGTTCATGCAGGCCCTTCACGATGGGGTAGACCAGCCACATCGCCAGCAGCAAGGTGCCGCCGCCGAGGCGGCCTTTTGCAAATGCGGCGCCGTCTGCGGCATGGCCGGCCAACAGCAGCACGCCCAGGGCCAGCAGCGCCAGCATGATGGCGCCGGCCAGCGGCGTGAACAACCAGCGCAGCCGCTCGACGTGGGCGGCCAGGAAAGCATCTGGATCCCACAGCGGCACACGAAAGGCCAGCGGGTTGACGGCCGCGCGCCTGCGCTGCTGACGCCCGCGCGTTTGCGCACGCACGATGGCCGCGGCGTCTGGCGCGACATTGCCGACGAACAGGTTGGCACCGAAGGCCTGGCTGAACACGCGCACCGCTTCGCCCTGGGTCGGCGCCTGGTCGCCGTCGGCAGCGGCGCGCGCGGCCCACACTTCGTCCAGCGTGCGCTCGCCGTCGCAGGCGGCGATCAGGCGGTAGGCGATGTCGTTGAAGCGGTGGTGCCGGCCCGACACCGGGTCGCACAGCACAAACCAGCATTCGCCGCGCACCTGCTGGCGCGACACGCGCACGCCCGGACGCAGCCGCGGCCGCATGAACGCGACGCGGTACCAGTCTTGTGCGAGCAGGGGTTCCATGGCCTGTAGGGCGTTGTGGCGCGTGCTGGTGCGTGCGGGTGCGGGCTGGCGCGGGCTAGCCGGTGATGCACCAGAAGGCGCTGCGCAGCCACAGGCTGGCGCGGTGCCACCACACCACGCCGATGTGGCTGGGCTTGATCTCGATCTTGGCCACGCCGCGCAGGCCGGGGCGCAAGGTGGCGTCCAGCGTGGTGGCAGAGGCCGCGCCACTGCCTTCAACCTCGAACACGTTGCGGCCTTCGGCGCTGCTCGCCACCGGCGCAATGCGCGCCACGGTGAAGGCCACCGGCTGCGCCAGCGCGGCGAACATGACCTGCGCCGTCTGCCCGACGCGCAGCGCCGCGATGTCTTGTTCATCGACCTCGGCAACGATGCGGAACGCGCGCTCGGTGGCCACCGTCATCAGTTCCTGGCCGCGCTTGACGGGCATGCCTATCGACTGGCTCAAGTCGCCGCTGATGAGCACACCGTCGAACGGCGCCTTGAGTTGGGTGCGTTCAAGCTGGCGCTGCGCCAGGTCAAGCTGGGTGCGCGCCTGTTCCAGCTTGGAGCCGGCCACGACGATGGCCGCAGCCTCGTCTTTCGACAAGGCTTCGCGGTACTGCTTGTCAAGCTGGGCGATCTCGCTTTGCCACTTCTCACGTTCCAGCGCCAGGTCCTGGTCTTCAAGTTGCAGCAGCACCTGGCCGGCGTGCACAGCCTCGCCAGGCCGCAGCGCCACGGCGCGCACAAAGCCATCGACGGGTGCGGCGATGACGCGCTGCACGGCGCCTTCGACACGCGCCGTTGCGACCACGCGGTAGGTGGTGGGCCAAGCACCGAGCACGCCCAGCGCCAGCGCGGCGGCCAGCGCGGACAGGCGCCATGCCGAGTAGCCCTTGGCGGTCACTTTCTGCCAGCGCGCGCCGAGCGTGGCGCCCGCGCGGTGCTGCAAGGCCAGCACCGGGCCGATGAACAGCGCGGCGTCTTTGGCCAGCTGCAGCGCGGCCGCGTCGAAGGCGTCGCGGCGCTCGAACAGCAGCGCGCCGACGGCCTGCCCGCCGCCGACGATGGGCAGGGTGCAGACCGACAACCGGCCATTGCTCTGCGCCAGGCCGGCGTGCGCCAGACTGACGCTGGGTGCGGTGCCGGGCGGCAGCGGGTAGACAAGCACACTGCGTTGGTCGAGCGCTTCTTCCATCGCCTGCGCCAGATGCAGCACGGCGCTTTGACGGCCGCGCAGGTCGGCCACACCCGACACCGTGGTCACGCGCAGCCGTTGGTGCAGACACAGGCCCAGGCTGACGCGCTCGCAAGCCAGCAACACGGCCAGGTCGGCCATGGCCGACGCTGCTGCGGTGGCGAAATCGGCGTGCGCCAGCGCGCGCGATTGCAGCACCAGCAGCGCAGCAGCGCGGTTCGGCGCGGCGGCGCTGGCCGTGATGATCGTGCTGTCTGTGCCGTCTGTGCTGTCCGTGCTGTTGACAGCGCCCGCAGCCGGCTCGCGGTCGCCATCAAGCCGTGCCGACGGCGCCGCGGTGGCCAGCATTTCGGGCTGCGAATTTTGCAGAAGGGATGCCATGGTGGGCAGTTCGGGCAGCTTGCAGGGATGGCAGCGGGGGACTCGGAAGGAACGGGCCGGGAACAAGCGGGGAACAAGCAGGGAACAAGCAGGCCGCGCTGCGCGGATGGCGTTTGCGACCTTCATTACAGAACGGCGGCGGCCGCTGCGATGCCGCGAAGAACATGCGTTTCAACTTGCTATTCGGCAGCCGCGTTGGTGAACTTGAGCG
>JANMJI010000140.1:0-4195 GCA_031371275.1 Betaproteobacteria bacterium | reverse complement strand
CCACTCATATCGGGGGGTTGCGAGGCCAGCGGCTTGGTTCGAGACTGCACCGTTACACGACAAACGGGCGCGCCGTTGATTCACGCACCCGATCAAAACTTTCCACACTAGAGGATTTCGCATGATTTCAAAGTCGTTTCTGCTCAAGCCGCTGGCGATGGTTGCGTTGGTGGTTGCCGGTGGCACTTCCCACGCCGCGCTGACGGTCTACACCTCATCTGTTGCTTTTGGCAGCGCGATCAGCGCCCCGGGCGTGGACACCTACACCGGCTTTAGCATCATCGGCACCACGCCCAGCCCGATCACCCGCACCGCTGGTCCTTACAGCTACACCGCTACCGCCAGCACCAGCACTTTCTTCGGCGCCGGCACCACCGCCAACCCCTGGCTGTCGACCAACTTCGCTACCGACAGCATCACCTTCAGCGGCTTCTTGCCGGCTATCAAGGGCATCGGCGCGAACTTCTTCGGCAGCAACATCAGCGGCCTGTTCCTCGCTGGTGACGTGACGCTGACCGCACTCGACAGCCTGGGTGCCACGAGCACACAAACCATCACGGGCGCCACGGTCAGCAGCTTCCTGGGCTTCACCACCAATGGCACTATCACAAGCCTGACGCTGGCCGCGGTGCAGACGACGTCGCCGCTGTGGCCCACCGCCGACAACCTGACGCTGGGCCTGGCTGCTGCCGTGCCCGAACCCGGCACCTATGGCCTGATGGCCATGGGCTTGGGGTTCGTGGCCTTCGTGGCACGCCGCCGCCGCGCCTGAACGAACGGTCTTGCGATGACAAAGGCCCCGGGGCAACGGGGCCTTTTTCTTTGGGTGCGTTGTTGGCTGTGGTCAATCGGCGTAACTGCCCGCCGCGCGAATCAGCGCGCCCCATTTGTCGATCTCGGGCTTGAGCCAGGCGCGCAGGCCCTCGGGCGTCTGCTTGGCCTCGGGCACGATCTCGGCGCCCAGCTCGGCCATGCGGGTGACGATGACCGGGTCTTTCAAAGCCGTGCGAAGGGCGCTGCCAAAACGTTCGATGGCTGCCGCCGGCGTGCCCTTGGGCGCATAGACACCGTGCCAGACCTTGACCTCAAAACCCTTCAGCCCTGATTCATCCAGCGTCGGTGTGTCGGGCAGCGCCTTGATGCGTTCGCGCGTCGTCACGCCATACAACTTCACGCTGCCGGCCTTGATGTGTTGCAGCGTCTGCGTGGTCTGGTCGCACAGGATGTCTACCTGCCCGCCAAGCAACGCGTTCAGCGCCGGCGCGGTGCCCGAGTAGGGCACGGTGGTCAGCTCGGCGCCCACCGTTTTCATGAACAGCATGCCGCACAACTGCGACACCGCGCCCAGGCCGGCGTGGGCCAGCGTCAGTTTGCTGGCATTGGCCTTCACGTAGGCCATCATTTCCTGCGGTGTGTTGGCCGGGAAGTCCTTGCGCGCCAGCAGCGTCATCGGCACGTCAACCACCTGGCTGACGTATTCGAAGTCGGTCAACGGGTTGTAGGCCAGCTTGCGGTACAGCCCGGGCGCGGTGGCCATGCCGTTGTGGTGGATGAGAAAGGTGTAGCCGTCGGGCGCCGCCTTGGCCACATAACCCGCGGCCAGCGTGCCGCCGGCGCCCAGCTTGTTTTCCACCACCACGGTCTGGCCCAGGCTCTTGCCCATCACCGCGGCCAGTGAACGGGCCACCACATCGGTGGGGCCACCGGCGGCAAAAGGCACCACCAACGTGATGCTGCGGCTGGGGTAGGGCGCGGGCGTCTGGGCGGGTGCCAGCGGTGCGGCCAACACCACAACGGCGGCGAGGGTGGCTTGAAAAAGACTGCGGCGGCGGGTCATGGGGTCTCCTGCAACGAAGACTTTCATATTGCCATCGGACCGCCTGCCGGCACCCTCGGATCGACCCGCGCTTGCAGCCCGTTTGCAGCCCGTTTGCAGCCGCTTCAGCCCGGCCATGACGACCCGCGCCGCGCGCGTGCATTCAGAACGAACGCGGCAGCCCCAGCACATGTTCGGCCACATAGCTCAGTATCAGGTTGGTGGAAATCGGCGCCACCTGGTACAGCCGCGTTTCGCGGAACTTGCGTTCCACGTCGTATTCGCAGGCAAAGCCAAAGCCGCCATGGAACTGGATGCAGGCGTTGGCCGCTTCCCAACTGGCCTTGGCGGCCAGGTACTTGGCCATGTTGGCCTCGGCGCCGCAGGGCAGCTGTTGATCGAACAATCTGCAAGCCTGCCAGCGCATCAGGTCGGCAGCTTCGACTTCGATATGCGCTTCGGCGATGGGGAACTGCACGCCCTGGTTCTGGCCTATCGGCCGGCCGAAGACGACACGCTCTTTGGCGTAGGCGGTGACGCGGTCGATGAACCAGCGGCCGTCGCCAATGCATTCGGCGGCAATCAAGGTGCGCTCGGCATTCAGCCCGTCCAGGATGTACTTGAAGCCCTGGCCCTCGCTGCCGATCAGGTTTTCGGCCGGTATTTCCAGGTTGTCGAAGAACAGCTCGTTGGTCTCGTGGTTGACCATGTTGGGGATCGGCCGCACCGTCATGCCGTGGCCGATGGCGTCGCGCAAGTCGACGATGAAGATCGACAGGCCCTCGCTCTTTTTCTGCACCTCGGCCAGCGCCGTGGTGCGCGCCAGCAGGATCATCAAATCGCTGTGCTGCACGCGGCTGATCCACACCTTCTGGCCGTTGACGACATAGCGGTCGCCACGCTTGACGGCGGTGGTCTTGATGCGCGTGGTGTCGGTGCCGGTGCTGGGCTCGGTCACGCCCATGCTTTGCAGGCGCAACGCGCCGCTGGCAATCTGCGGCAAATACCGTGCTTTTTGTTCGTTACTGCCATGGCGCAACAGCGTGCCCATGTTGTACATCTGGCCATGGCAAGCGCCGCTGTTGCCGCCGGCGCGGTTGATCTCTTCCATGATGACCGACGCCTCAGCCAGGCCCAGGCCGGAACCACCCCAGGCCTGCGGGATCAGCGCCGCCATCCAGCCGGCTTTCGTCAGCGCGTTGACAAAGGCTTCGGGGTAGCCGCGCGCCTGGTCGATCTGGCGGTGGTACTCGGCCGGGAACTCGGCGCACAAAGCCCGCACGGCGTCGCGGATGTCGGTGTAGGCGGTGTCGTGGCTGGGCATGGGTGTGGATGCGCAAGGCGGGCCAGGCAGCTTAGCGCAGGCTGCTGCTGTGAAAACGGCTGGCCAGCGCATCGCATGGCCATGGCCTAAACTTCGGCCATGCGTTCCCGCTTTCGTTCGGCACTGATGTGGTTGCTGTTTCTGGCCTTGCCTTTCCAGGGCCTGGCCGCAGCCACGATGCTGGGTTGTGGGCCGGTGCATGAGCGCATGGCCGCGACAGCGAACGCGCATGCAGCAGCGCACAGCCATGCTGGCGACCATGCACACAGGCACGCGGGTGACACGCACGCCGATGCGCATGCCGATGCCGATGCGCACGCCGGGCACGGCGCACAGGCTGCGGGCGGCAGCGACGATGCGGTTGCCCATCACCTGGGCCCGCTGGGCAAACTTAAATGCAGCGCCTGCGCGGCCTGCTGTGTGGGTGCTGCGCTGCCCACGGCCGAGGTGGCCGTGGCGGCCGTGCCGCCGGCCTTCACGCCGGCGCTGTTTGTGAAGCCGCAGCACGTCGACTTCTTGTCTGGCACGCTGGACAGACCGCCCCGAATCCTCACCGCCTGACCGGCGCCGCACGCGCCACTGCACGGTTTGCGCCGTGTCACCGCCAGCGTCTCGCTGCGCGGGCGTGTGCCATTCACTGACCCGGGCCTGCGGCGCTTTGCCGCCGGCTTTTGAGGCGAGGTTTCCCATGTTTTGCAATTCCCCGGCAGCCCGTCTGCCGATATGGGCCCGGCTGGGCCTGGCGGGCTTGGCGCTGCTGTTGACGCTGCCCTTGGCGCTGGCGCAGACGCCGGCGGCCCTGGCGGCTTCCGCTGCCCACTCAAGGCCCGACCCTTTGAACGCCAAAGCCGCGGTGCCCGCGGCTTTGTACCTGTCGCCGTTGCGCACCTACCAGGCCTATGCCGAAACGCCCGTGGCCCCCTGGCGCGAGACCAACGAGCGTGTGTTGCAACGCGGCGGCTGGCGCAACTACGCGCGTGAGGCGCAAGCCCCTGCGAGTGCCCCGGCTTCGGCGGCCAGCGCGGCCAGCCCCGCAGCCCACAACCATGGCACGA
>JANMJI010000109.1:0-31553 GCA_031371275.1 Betaproteobacteria bacterium | reverse complement strand
ATGTCGAAGACGATGCGCGCATGTTCACCACGGCCGGCCAAGCCTATGACATCGTTGGCCTGCTCGCCGCGGCAGGCGCGCAGGCAGCGGGTGCACTGGATGCAGGCGTCCAGGTTCACGGCGATGGCGGGGTGTGACAGGTCCGCAGGCACGGCTTCGCGCGCCGGGAAACGGGGTTTGCCGAGACCCAGTTTTGCAGACCACGCATCGACTTCGTTGTGCCGCGTGTGGGCTTGTTCGGGCAGATCGCTTTGCAGCAATTCCAGCACCAGCTTTTGAGCCTTCACCGCGCGGGCGCTGGCGGTCTGCACCTGCATGCCTTCAACAGGCATGCGGCAACAACTGGCGGCCAGCACGCGTTCGCCCTGCACTTCCACCATGCAGGCACGGCAATTGCCGGCCGGCTCAAGACCGGCTGTCCAGCACAGGTGCGGAATCTCCAGGCCATGGGTCTGGGCGATTTGCAGGATGCTCTGGTCGGCCCGGCCGCTGACGGGCTGGCCGTCGAGCATGAAGTTCACGCTGGCCGCGGGCAGGCTGGCGCGTTCAGCGCGCGTCAGCGCGTTCATGCACCCACCTCTTCGGGGAAGAACCGGAACACGCAGTCCACCACATTCGGCGCGGCCTGGCCCAGGCCGCAGATGGACGCGTCGCGCATCACTTGCGACAAGTCGCTCAGCAGCTCGCGCTTCCACTGCGGGCCTGGCGCTGCCAGCAGCACGCTGCTCTTGGCCGTGCCGGCGCGGCAAGGCGTGCACTGGCCGCAGCTTTCATCGGCGAAAAACCGCATCATGCTGCGCGCCGCGCCCACCGCGCTGTCGTGCTGCGACAGCACGATGACGGCGGCCGAACCGATGAAGCAGCCGTGCGGCTGAAGCGTGTCGAAGTCCAGCGGCACATCAGCCAGCCGCGCCGGCAGCAGGCCGCCCGAAGCACCGCCAGGCAGGTAGGCGTAGAGCGTGTGGCCGTCGGCCATGCCGCCGCAATACTCATCCACCCGTTCACGCAGCGTGATGCCTGCTGGCGCCAGCTTCACACCGGGCAGCCGCACCCGGCCGCTGACCGAGAAACTGCGCTGACCCTTGCGACCGTGGCGCCCGTGCGCAGCAAACGCTGCCGGGCCCCGTTCCACGATCTCGCGCACCCAATGCAGCGTCTCGAAGTTGTGTTCCAGCGTCGGCCGGCCGAACAAGCCGACCTCGGCCACATAGGGCGGGCGCAGCCGTGGCAGGCCGCGTTTGCCTTCGATGGATTCGATCATGGCCGACTCTTCGCCGCAGATGTAGGCGCCGGCGCCGCGCCGCAATTCGATCAAGGGCAGCGGCGGCAGGCCGGGCGCGGCGCGCAGCAACGCCAACTCGGTGGTCAGCACTTCGCGGCAGCCGTGGTATTCATCGCGCAGGTAGACGTAGGCGGCGTCAATGCCCACCGCCCAGGCGGCAATCAGCAGGCCTTCGATGAAACGGTGTGGGTCGCGTTCCAGGTAGTGGCGGTCCTTGAAGGTGCCGGGCTCGCCTTCGTCGATGTTCACCGCCATCAAGCGCGGGGCGGGTTGCGCGCGCACCAAACGCCACTTGCGGCCGGCGGGAAAGCCCGCGCCGCCCAGGCCGCGCAGACCAGCATCTTCCAATGCGGTAATGATGTCTTCGACACCGCGGCGGCCGGCCACGCAGTCTTGCCACAGCGTGTAGCCGCCTTGTGCGCGGTAGGTCGCCAGGCCCGTGTACGGCGGCGGCTCGGCGCGCGTGCGGCCGGCGTTCACTGCATCCAACACCGCAGCAGGCGTGGCGTGGCCCAGTGCGTTGTGGTGCACCACCGCTACCGGCGCTGTGTCGCAGCGGCCCACGCAGGGAGCGGGCAGCACCCTCACTTTGGCGCCCAGCACGTCGGGCAGGCAGGCCAGCAGCTGTTTGAGCAGTTCTGGCGCACCGGCCATCTCGCACGACAGGCCGTCGCAGACCCGCACGGTGAGCGCCGGCGGCGTGCGCAGCAGGCCATCATCACCCTCCATCAGCACCTCGAAGTGGTGATAGAAGCTGGCCACTTCATAGACCTCGGCCATCGCCAACTTCATCCAATGCGCCAGCGCTACCAGGTGCGGCGCGGGCAAAGCATGCAAGCGGTCGTTGATGACATGCAGCGCCTCAATCAATTCGTCGCGCCGCGGCGGCATGGCGCCCCACCAGGCTTGCAGTTCAGCCAGCACCGCCGGTTCGGCTTGACGGCCCCTGGGGGCTTGGCGTTTGCGTTGACGCTGCGCGTCGGCAGCGACGATGGAGATGATCGAGGGCTTCACCTCCCGAGCGTAGCGCAGCTACGATGCGGCCCGCCATGAGACGCGCCGAAACCACTGCCAACGCCACGAACACGCCCGCGCCGGAAGCCGCCGAAGACTGGCCCAACGCCAGCGTGCTGGTGGTCGACGATGAGGCGGGCATGCGCAACTTCCTGCTCAAGACGCTGGCCCCGCGCGCCGGCCAGGTGCTGGGTGCTGCATCGGCCGAAGAAGCCGAGTTGCTGCTGGAAAAGCACCGCTTTGACCTGGTCATTCTGGACATCACGCTGCCCGGCAAAAACGGCATCACGCTGCTGAAGGAATTGCGCCAGCAGGGCAACCCTTGCGAGGTGGTGCTCATCACCGCCTTTGCCGATCTCGACACCGCCATCGAAGCGCTGCGCGCTGGTGCTGGCGACTTTCTGCTCAAACCTTTTCGTCTGGCGCAGGTGCTGGGCGCCTTCCGCCAGGGGCTGGAACGCGCGCGGCTGAAGCGCGAGAACTGGGTCCTCAAACGCGCGCTGAACCAGCGCACGCCAGCCGCCGACGGCCTGGTCGGCCGCAGCATCGTCATCAAGGGCTTGCAGGCGGCGTTGCGGCAGGTGGCGGGTGTGGACAGCACGGTGCTGTTGACGGGTGAATCGGGCACCGGCAAAGAGCTGGCGGCGCTGTCGCTGCACAGATTGAGCCCGCACGCCCACGCGCCCTTTGTGCCGCTGAACTGCGCCGCCTTTTCGCCAGCACAAATTGAAGCCGAACTGTTTGGCCAACCTGGGCGCGACGGGTTATTTGTCTACGCCCAGGGCGGCACGCTGTTTCTCGACGAGATTGCAGAGCTGCCACTGCCGCTGCAGGCCACGCTGCTGCGGGCTTTGGAAACGCGCTACATACGCCCGCTGGGCAGCCAGCAGAACATTCCGCTGCAACTGCGTTTTGTCGCCGCCAGCAACCGGCCGCTGCGGGCCGAGGTGGAAGCCGGCCGCTTTCGTGCCGACCTGTACTACCGGCTGGCCGTGGTTGAAATTCGCCTGCCGCCGCTGGCCGCGCACACGGAAGACATCCCCGATCTGGTGGCCCACTTCATTCAAACGTTAGCTCCGCAGCTCGGCGTGCCGACGATTGAGGTGAGCGGGACCGAGATGCAGTATTTGCAGCAATACGGCTGGCCCGGCAATGTGCGTGAGCTGCGCAACCTGATCGAGCGGTCGTTGATCGTCGGCGCGCTGAATGTCTCGGCGCTGTACCAAAGCCTGGCGCGCAGCGACCGCGCTGCACCGCGCAGCACACTGGCCGGGCCTACCGATTTGCACACGCTGGAAAAACGCCACATCCTGGCGGTGCTGGAAAGCGTGGAGGGCGACAAGACCCGCGCCGCCGATCTGCTGGGCATTTCACGCCGCACGCTGGAGCGGCGCTGCGCCGAATGGGCCGTGCAGTGACGGGCTGGGTAGCTTCCCGCCCAGGCTGGTTTGCCCGCCTGTCGATACGCAACAAGCTGCTCGCGCTGGCCATGCTGCCCTTGCTGGGCGTGCTGCCGCTGCTGGGCACAGGGCTTTTGGGGTGGAGCAACGCGGCGCTGGACGGCCTGTTGCGCACCAAGGTGCGTTCAGACCTGGCGGTGGCCCACGGTTACTTTGAGCGCGTGCTGGGCGAGGTGGGCGCCAGCGTGGGCGCGGTGGCCGAATCAAACAAGCTGGCGCTGGCGCTGTCGGCCCCGGGCGATGAGGTCACACCGCTGCTGCAACATTACGCCCAACGTGAGCGGCTTGACTTCTTGCGCCTGCTGCCGCCCGAGCTGGCGCAACGCGACATCACCAGCGTCGAAGTGCTGACGCCCGCACAGCAAGACATGCTGACCCCTGCGCAGCAAGCTCACGTGGCCGTGGCGCTGCTGGCCACGCGCAACGCCGCACCCACCGCCCGCACCACCGAAGACCGCGCCATGGTGCTGCTGTCCAGCCACGCCGTGCACAGTGCAAGCGGCAAGCTGCTGGGCCATGTGCAAGGCGGTTTGCTGCTCAACCGCAACCTGCCTTTCATCGACCACATCAACCAGATCGTCTACCCCACCGGGTCTTTGCCGTTTGAAGACTGGGGCAGCCGCGGCACGGCCACGCTGTTCCTGGACGATGTGCGCATCAGTACCAACGTTAGGCTGTTTGGTGGCTTGCAGCAGGAAAGGGCCATAGGCACGCGCGTGTCGCAAGGTGTGCGCGATGCCGTGCTGGGCCAGGGCAGCACCTGGCTGGACCGCGCTTTTGTCGTCAACGACTGGTATGTATCGGCCTACCAGCCGCTGACCAACGGCAACGGGCGGCGCATCGGCATGCTCTATGTGGGCCTGCTGGAACGGCCTTTTGTGCTGCTGAAATACGGCGCGCTGGCCAGCATCGGCGTGCTGTTTGTTGCCGTCATGCTGGTCGCAGCTTTTTTCTCGCTGCGCTGGGCGCGGGCCCTGTTCAGCCCGCTGGAGCGCATGGAAGCGACGATGCAGCTTGTGGAAGGCGGCGAGCTGGCCGCCCGCGTGGGTGGTGTCGAAAGTGCAGACGAGATCGGCCGCCTGGCGCGCCACCTTGACAGGCTGCTGCACACCATCGAAGACAACACCCGCGAACTGCAACGCTGGAACGCAGAGCTGGATGCCAAGGTGGCGCAACGCACGCAAGCCCTGCAGGCCGCGCAGCAGCAACTGGTGCAGGCCGAAAAGCTGGCCACCGTGGGCCAGCTGACGGCCAGCATCGCGCACGAGGTGAACAACCCGATTGCGGTAATCCAGGGCAACCTGGACCTGGTACGCGAACTGCTGCCGGCTGACGCTGCCGCCCGCGTGCGCCCCGAGCTGAAGCTGGTGGACGAGCAGATCGAACGCATGCGTTTGATCGTCACGCGGCTGCTGCAGTTTGCGCGGCCCGATGAATACGCGGGCTATGTGGAAGCGGTGGACACCGAGCAGGCGCTGGAAGACTGCCTGGTGCTGGCCGGCCACCAGCGCGCGCGCAGCGGCGTGCAGGTGCAACGCCGCTACAGCGCCACGCGCCAGCCTGCGCTGAACCGGCAGGAGTTGCAGCAGGTGCTGGTGAATTTGATCGTCAACGCGCTGCACGCCATGCCCGAAGGCGGCACGCTGGAACTGGCCAGCGTGGATGTCGGCACCGACGCCGTACACATCACCGTGGCCGACAGCGGCCCCGGGCTGGCGCCCGAGCTGTTGGCCAAGCTGTTCCAGCCCTTTGTGACGCGCCGCAAAGACGGCACCGGCCTGGGCCTGTGGATCAGCCGCGAGATCGTGCAGCGTTACGGTGGCGACATCAGCGCTGCCAACCGTCAAGGTGGCGGCGCGGTGTTCACGGTGCGGCTGAAGGTTGCGCCCTGACTCAGGTGCTTTTGGAAACGCTGATGGTCGGGAACTTGGCCGAGAAGTCTTTCGCCTTCAGCGCAATCTTCACCGCCACCTGGCGCGCCACGGCCTTGTAGGTGGCGGCAATCTCGCCTTCCGGGTCGGCCACCACGGTGGGCCGGCCGGCGTCGGCCTGTTCGCGAATGCTCAAAGTGAGTGGCAGGCCGCCCAGGTAATCGACGTTGTACTCGGCGGCCATCTTCTTGCCACCGTCAGCGCCAAAAATGTGTTCGGTGTGGCCGCAGTTCGGGCAGCAATACACCGCCATGTTTTCGACGATGCCCAGTATCGGCACGCCCACTTTCTCGAACATCTTCAGGCCCTTCTTGGCGTCCAGCAGCGCAATGTCTTGCGGTGTGGTGACGATGATGGCGCCCGTCAGCGGCACGCGCTGGCTGAGCGTCAGCGCAATGTCGCCGGTGCCCGGCGGCATGTCGATGAGCAGGTAGTCCAGTTCGCGCCACTTGGTCTGGTGCAGCAACTGGTCCAGCGCCTGGGTGGCCATCGGTCCGCGCCAGATCATGGCCTGGTCGGGCTCGATCAAGAAGCCGATGCTCATGACCTGCACGCCGTAGTTTTCCAGCGGCTCTATGGTCTTGCCGTCTTCGCTTTCAGGCCGGCCGCTCAAGCCCATCATCATCGGCTGGCTGGGGCCGTAGATGTCAGCGTCAAGGATGCCCACGCTGGCGCCTTCAGCGGCCAATGCCAGCGCCAGGTTCACGGTGGTGGTGCTCTTGCCCACACCGCCCTTGCCCGATGCCACCGCGATCACGTTCTTCACCTTGGGCAGCAGTTGCACACCGCGCTGCACGGCGTGGCTGACGATGCGGGTGCTGATCTCGACACTGACGTTGTGCACGCCGGCGACGCTGCGGGCCGCGGCAATCAGCGCCTTGCGCAGCGCCGGGTGCTGGCTTTTGGCGGGGTAGCCCAGCTCAACACCGAAGGCCACATCACCGCTTTCGATGCGCAAATTTTTCAGCGCGCGGCTGCTGACAAAGTCTTTGCCGGTGTGGACATCGACAACGGTCTTCAGCGCGTCAAGCAGCGCGCTTTCGGTGACAAGGGTGGGCATGGCGGGCAGGGGTACAGGGTGCAAGGGCGGGCGAGTCTAGCGCTCATGCCGCGGCAAGGCCGCAACAGGGCGATGCGGGTCAAAACGCGGCGCCTAGAATTGTTGCCATGTCGCGCAAGCTCTTCGTCACCACCGCCCTGCCCTACGCCAACGGCCCGTTTCACATCGGCCACATCATGGAATACATCCAGGCCGACACCTGGGTGCGCTTCCAGCGCATGCGGGGTGCCGAGGTGCATTTTGTCGGCGCCGACGACGCCCACGGCGCGCCCATCATGATCGCCGCCGACGAAGCCGGCCTGACGCCGCAGGCCTTTGTGGCCAACGTGGCCGCGGGCCGCAAAGCCTATCTGGACGGCTTTCACATCGCGTTCGACCACTGGTCTTCCACCGACGCACCCGCCAACCACGAACTGGCGCGCAGCATCTACCTGGCGCTGCGCAGGAACGAATTGATCGATGTGCGCGAAGTCGAGCAGTTTTTCGACCCAGACAAGGGCATGTTCCTGCCCGACCGTTTCATCAAGGGCGAATGCCCGAACTGCGGCGCCGAAGACCAATATGGCGACAACTGCGAAACCTGCGGCGCGGTGTACGCCCCGACCGAGTTGAAGCGCCCGTATTCGGCACTCAGCGGCGCCACGCCGGTGTTGCGCACCAGCGAACATTTCTTCTTCCGTCTGAGCGACCCGCGTTGCGTGGAATTTCTGCAAACCTGGACCCAGGACGGCCGCCTGCAGCCCGAGATGGCCAACAAGGTACGTGAGTGGTTCAAGCGCGATGAAGACGGCAAGGTGGCGCTGAACGACTGGGACATCAGCCGCGAAGCGCCGTACTTCGGCATTGAAATCCCCGACGCGCCGGGCAAGTACTTCTACGTCTGGCTGGACGCGCCGGTGGGCTACCTGGCTTCATTGAAAGAGCACCTGGACGGGCTCGGCATTGATTTCGACGCCTACCTGGCCCAGCCCGAACTGGAACAGGTGCATTTCATCGGCAAGGACATCGTCACCTTCCACACGCTGTTCTGGCCGGCGATGCTCAAGTTCAGTGGCCGAAAAGTACCTGATCGCATTCACGTACACGGTTTTCTGACGGTCCATGGCGGCCAGAAGATGAGCAAGAGCCGCGGCACCGGCATCAGCCCGCTGAAGTACCTTGAACTGGGCTTGGATGCCGAGTGGCTGCGTTATTACCTGGCGGCCAAACTGAATGGCCGGGTCGAGGACATCGATTTCAATCCGGAAGACTTCTCTGCCCGCGTCAACAGCGACCTGGTCGGCAAATACATCAACATCGCCAGCCGCGCCGCGGGCTTTCTGAGCAAGCGCTTCGACGCCAAGCTCAGTGGCGACCTGGGCGTTGAAGGCCGCGTGCTGCTTGACGGCCTGCGTGCCCACGCCCCGGCGCTGGCGCAGTTGTACGAGGAACGCGAATTCGCCAAGGCGCTGCGCGACGTGATGCTGCTGGCCGACCGCTGCAACGCCTACGTTGACCAGCACAAGCCATGGGAACTGGCGAAACAAGCGGGCATGGAAGCAGCCTTGCACGACGTGTGCAGCGTCTGCATCGAAGCCTTCAGGCTGCTCACGCTGTACCTCAAACCCGTGCTGCCGGCGCTGGCCGCGCAGGTCGAAAACTTTCTGAAGATCGAACCACTGCAATGGGCCGACCACAGCCGCGCCCTGGGCCACCATGGCATTGGGCCATACCAACACCTGATGCAGCGTGTGGACGCCAAGCTGCTGCAAGCGCTGATCGAAACACCCGCGGCCATCGAACTGCCGCCCCCGGGCGGCGAAGCCATCGCGCCGCAGATCAACGCCGACGAGTTTTTCAAGGTCGACCTGCGCATCGCGAGGATCGTCAAAGCGCAGGCCGTAGAAGGCAGTACCAAGCTGCTGCGGCTGACGCTGGATGTCGGCGAGGGCCTGGACGCGGTGGGTCATCCCGTCCTGCGCAACGTGTTCAGCGGCATCGCGGCGAACTACACCCCCGAGCAGCTAACGGGCAAATTGACTGTCATGGTCGCCAACCTGGCGCCGCGCAAGATGAAGTTCGGTGTCAGCGAAGGCATGGTGCTGGCGGCAAGCGACGCCAACGAGAAGGCCACGCCGGGCGTGTACGTGCTGGAACCCTTCCCGGGCGCGCTGCCAGGCATGCGCGTGCGCTGAACCTGCTGAACTGGCGCCGCAGCGGCGCAACGCATCGCAGCCATTCCATGAAAAAGGAACTTTAGATATTCCTTTTTCATGGTGACCGCAGCACAATACCGCGATGGACATCACCCGCACCCGCCTGCAGGCCCAGGTGCTTCGTGCGCTCGGTCGCAGCCGCGCTGTGGTGCTGGCCGGCCCGCGCCAAAGCGGCAAAAGCACGCTGGCCGCCGGCCTGGTGCGACGCGACGGTGCGCGCTGGTTCGACCTTGAAAACCCGGTCGATCTGCAGCGCTTGCAAGAGCCCTTGATGGCGCTGACGGCGCTTCAAATGCTGGCCGGCGCCAGCGCGCCCACAGGCCCGATCGTGATTGATGAAGTGCAACGCGCGCCCGGGCTGTTCCCCGTGCTGCGGGTACTGATAGACCGGTCGCCCGCCAACGGCCAGTTCCTGCTGTTGGGCAGCGCTTCACCGGCGCTGCTGCGGCAAGCGGGTGAATCGCTGCTGGGGCGCGTGGAAGTCATCGAGGTCGGCGGTTTTGATATCGACGAAGTCACACCCACGCGGCAGACCGCACTGTGGCTGCGCGGCGGCTACCCGCGCGCCTTTCTGGCCACCGACGACGCCGACAGCATGGCCTGGCGCACGCAGGCCATTCAGCGCCATGTCGAATCCGACCTGCCGCAGTTCGGCGTCAACATCGCCGCACCGGCGATGCTGCGCTTCTGGCGCATGCTGGCGCACTTTCACGGCCAGGTCTGGACGGCGGCCGACCCGGCGCGCTCGCTGGCGGTGTCAGAACCCACCGTGCGGCGTTATCTGGATGTGCTGACGCAGACCTTCATGGTGCGCCAGCTGCAGCCCTGGTTCCAGAACCTGGGCAAGCGCCAGGTCAAGGCGCCGAAGATCTACTTCCGCGACACCGGCCTGCTGCACAACCTGATGGCCCTGCCGACGCTGGACGCGCTGCTGCACCACCCGCGCTGTGGCTCCAGCTGGGAAGGTTTTGCGCTGGAACAGGTGCTGCGCATCGCCCAGCCCGACGCGGCCTATTTCTGGGCCACGCACAACGGCGCTGAGCTGGACCTGCTGTTGTTCAAGAACGGGCAGCGTGTGGGCGTTGAGTTCAAGCGCGCTGATGCGCCGGGCGTCACGCTGTCGATGAAGATCGCCATGCACGATCTGCAGCTTGACCGGCTGTATGTCGTCTACCCCGGCACACTGCGCTACCCGTTGGGTGAGCGCATGGAAGCGGTGCCGTTGGCGGCGCTGGTGTAGACCCCGGCAACCCACCATCCAGCGCCCATGCTGCCGCGCCAGTTCCACCCCTTCCACCCGCGGCTGCTGGACACGCTGAAGGGCTACAACCGGCAGCGTTTCCTGACCGATCTGGGCGCCGGCATCACGGTGGGCATCGTGGCCTTGCCACTGGCTTTGGCGTTTGCCATTGCCAGCGGCGTGAAGCCCGAACAAGGGCTCATCACCGCCATCGTTGCGGGTTTTCTCATCAGCGCACTGGGCGGCAGCGCGGTGCAGATCGGCGGCCCGGCCGGCGCCTTCATCGTCATCGTCTACGGCATCGTCGAGCGCTACGGCTACACCAATTTGCTGGTGGCCACGGTGCTGGCGGGCGTGCTGATGTTTGTGCTGGGCTGGTTCAGGCTCGGGGTGTTGATTCGCTACATCCCGGTGTCCATCGTCATCGGGTTCACGAATGGCATTGCGGTGTTGATCGCGCTGTCGCAACTGCGCGACCTGATGGGTTTGCAGATTGCCAAGATGCCTGGCGAGTTCTTCGCACAGATCGCCGCGCTGGCATCGAACATCGGTAGTTTCAACCCCTGGGCCTCGGCCATCGGCATGGCCTGCGTGGCCGGGCTGGCCTTTTGGCCATGGCTGTTTTCACCGGCTTCGAGGCGGTGCTGGGCGCCGACCACATCGTGCCCACGGTGGCCGCTGCGTTTGGAGGCACAGCGCAGCCCTAACTTTCAATTGCAGTGGTGTATTTCTTCTGCAACCGGCTGTCCAGCAACAGGCTTTCCAGGCACTGTTCGCGGATGCCGAAAAACGCCTTCAGCTCCTGAATCTGCGCCAGCGCCGCATCGGCCGGTCTGGGCGTGGCGCGCTTGACGGCCAGGATCATCTTGTTCTTGCGTGTGTGTTCCAGCGCGATGAACTCAAACACCTGGGTGTCATAGCCTTGCGCCTGCAGCAGCAGCGCGCGCAGGCTGTCGGTCAACATCTCGGCCTGCTGTTCTGCATGCACGCCGTGTTGCAGCAGCGCTCGCAGGGGGTGCGGCGTCATCAGCTGGGGCCGTATCTGCTTGTGGCAGCAGGGTGAACACATGATGATCTGGGCCCCCGCACGCAGGCCCAGGTGAATGGCGTGGTCGGTGGCCGTGTCGCAGGCGTGCAGCGCAATCATCACGTTCAGCGCTTCGGGCTGGCCGGGCTGGTCGGGCTTGGCGGGCTGCCAGTCGCGCACATCGCCCACGGCCATGCGCAGGCCCTGCAGGCCCAGGCGGGCGATGGCGTCGTTGCCCAGTTGCACCATGTCGGGCCGCAACTCGACGCCGGTGACCTGGGTCTGCACGCCTTTGCTGTGCTGCAGCCAGTCGTGGATGGCAAAGGTCAGGTAGCCCTTGCCGGAACCGAAATCGACGACATTGACCTGCGGCGCATCGGCCAAGGGCGAAGCGGCCAGCGCGCCCGCAAAGACCTCAACGAAACGGTTGATCTGCTTCCACTTGCGCGCCATCGCCGGCACCAGCGTGTGCTGCGGCGTGGTCACACCCAGTTCCACCAGGAACGGGCGGGTGATGGCGATGGTGCGGCGCTTTTCGCGGTCATGGCTGGCGGGCGCGTTCGGTGTCTCCTGCGCGTCCTGTGCCTGCCTCTGCGCGCCACCGTGCGCCACCTTGGCCACGCTTACAAAGACCTTGCCCTTCTTGCTCAGCGTGAACTGCACATCTTCGCTGCGCGTCAACAGGTGGGCGTTGCGGAAAGTGCTGCCCAGTTGTTCGGCCAGCAGCACCACACCAGCAGCCAGCGGCAGGTTATTCGTGATGTCGCGCGTGGTGTGGCTGTAGACGAAGCTCAAAACATCTTCAGCCCGCAATGTGATGCGCCGTACCACCACGCGCTGCAGATCGGCCTCGGCACCCAGCGGTTTGGCCAACACCAGCTTCACAAAGCTGTGCTGGGCCAGGCTGTCTTGCAGCAAGCCGATGAAGCGATGCAACGCGGCAGCGCTGTCAGTGGGGGCGGGGGCGGGTTGCGCTGGGGTCATGCGGCGCTGGAAAGTGCAACCCGTATTGTCCGCGGGCCGGCCAACCCGCCGCGTAAAATGCGATGCAAACTCCATCAGCCACGCCCTGCGCACCAAGCCATGCCCTTGTTCTGGAAGCCCTACAAGTCCGAAGTCACCAGTTTCATTGAAGCGCTGAAGGCGAAGAAGCCGACGCTGGAAGCCGAACAGCGAGCCGGCCGCGCGCTGCTGTGGGACCGCACGCTGGACCGCAGCGCGCAAGAAGAATGGCGCGAAGCCCAGGTGCCGCAGCAGCCCTACGTCTACCAGACCAAGGTTTGAGCGCAGCCCTGACTGCGACCCTGACTGCGACCCTGACTGCGACCGTGACTGCGGCAGTGACAGCGGCAAAACAGGCGCCCGAATTGGCGACAGAAACCGCCGCCCCTTCACCCGATGTGGTGGACCAGGTGGCCGTGGCGCGCTTGTATGGTGAGCCGTTGTTTCGCATGCCGCACGATTTGTACATCCCGCCGGACGCGCTGGAGGTTTTTCTCGAAGCCTTTGAAGGTCCACTCGACCTGCTGCTGTACCTGATACGCCGGCAGAACTTCAACATCCTGGACATTCCGCTGGCCAGCGTGACGCGGCAGTACCTGGACTATGTCGACCAGATCCGCAAGCACAACCTGGAGCTCGCCAGTGAATACCTGCTGATGGCGGCGATGCTGATCGAGATCAAGAGCCGCATGCTGTTGCCGCCGAAGAAAAGCGCCGACGGCGGCGAGTCCGAAGACCCGCGGGCAGAACTGGTGCGCCGGCTGGTCGAATACGAACAGATCAAGCTGGGCGCGGCCAAGTTGGATGCGCTGCCGCAACTGGGCCGCGACTTTCTGCGCGCCCAGGTGCACATCGAACAAAGCCTGGCGCCGCGCTGGCCCGACGTGAACCCTGGCGACCTGCGTGACGCCTGGCGCGACATCCTGCAGCGCGCCGTGCTCAACCAGCACCACACCATCAGCCGCGAACAGCTCAGTGTGCGTGAACACATGAGCATCATCCTGCGCCGCTTGCAGGGCCGGCGCTTTGTTGAGTTTCACGAACTGTTCGAGTCCCGCCGCGGCGCCGCGGTGCTGGTGGTAACCTTTATTGCGCTGCTCGAACTGAGCCGCGAACACCTGCTGGAAGTGACACAGGCCGAAGCCTTTGCGCCGATCTACGTGCGGCTGGCCTACACACCGAGTTGAGCGGGGCGCGAGGCCTAACCTCAAAACAGCATGGTGTCACGCAAGCACATCCTGGCCTGTCTTGCCGCCGCCGGCCTGCTGGCCGCCGCCGCGTTCGTGCGGCCCGCAGGCGCGCAGGACAAATTCATCGTGATGGCATCGACCACGTCGACCGAACAGTCGGGCCTGCTCACTTACCTGCTGCCGCTGTTCAAGCAGGCCAGCGGCATTGACGTGCGCGTGGTGGCCGTGGGCACCGGCCAGGCGCTGGACATGGCGCGCCGGGGTGATGCCGATGTCGTGTTCGTGCACGACCAGGTGGCCGAAGAAAAATTCGTCGCCGAAGGCTTCAGCCTGCAACGCCGGCCCGTGATGTACAACGATTTCGTGTTGATAGGCCCCAAGGCCGATCCGGCCGGTGTGGCGGGCAACGACATTGCCGTCGCGCTGCAAAAGCTGGTGGCGGCCAAGGCCGGCTTTGTCTCGCGCGGTGACAAAAGCGGCACCCATGCGGCCGAGTTGCGGTACTGGAAAATCGCCGCTGTGGACATCACCGTGGCCAAGCCCGTCGGCTACCTGGAATGCGGCTGCGGCATGGGCCCGGCGCTGAACATCGCGGCTTCCAGCAACGCCTATGTGCTGGCCGACCGCGGCAGCTGGCTGGCCTTCAAGAACCGCGCTGAAATGGCCGTGCTGGTGGCAGGCGACAAGCGTTTGTTCAACCAATATGGCGTGATGGTCGTCAACCCCGCCAAACACCCGCATGTGAAGCAGGCCCTGGCGCAGGCCTTTGCAGACTGGATCGTCGCGCCCGCCGGCCAGGCCGCGCTAGCGGGCTACAAGATAGGCGGCGAACAGCTGTTTTTCCCCAACGCCGGGCGTTGACCCGAAGCAACCTTCGCCGAGGTGACACCGGCGGCCCTGAACCGCGCGGCCATGCCGCTGCGCTGGTCGCGCGGCCTGGCTGGCAGCATCCTGACGGCGGGCGCTGGCAAGCGCTGTCGGCTTCGTCCTACAACGTCGTCTGGGCGCCAACCCTAAGCTGGCGCCAGACAACTTTTCAAGGATATGGGCGATGTCAACTCAACCAACGTTTTCGGGTCGCGCCTTCGGCAGCAAAGGTCACGCGCTGCTGGTGGTGGCAGGCCTGGGCTTGGCGGGTGTGGGGCTGGCGGCGGGGTTGATGCTGCGGTCACCGGCCAGCACGCCGCCTGAAGTGGTGGTAGCCGAACAGGCCCACACGGCGCCCGCGGCCGGCACGCGCGGTGACAACGCGAAGGCCAGCGCCAAGGCCAGAATCCCAACCTCACAGCACGCCGCCGAACGCCCGCCGCTGAACACCCAGACTGCCGTGCTGTGCAGCCACTGCGGCGTGGTGGAAGCGGTGCGCCCCGTGCAGCAAAAGGGCGAAGGCTCCGGCGTTGGCGCGGTCGCTGGCGGCGTGTTGGGTGCGGTGGTCGGCCACCAGATGGGCGGCGGCAGCGGCAAGACCGCGATGACGGTGCTGGGCGCCCTGGGCGGTGGCGTGGCTGGCAATGAGGTTGAAAAGCGCACCAAGGCGACCACCGTCTATGAAGTGCAGGTCCGCATGGAAGACGGCTCGTTGCGCATCTTCACCAGTGCGTCTTCGCCCACCCCCGGTGCGCCAGTGACGGTGGACGGGCGAGGCTTCCATGTGGTGCACGGCAGCAGCAGCGCACAGCGCGTGGCCCGCACCATGAGCTGACCGGGCCGTCTGCTGGCAAAGAGCATTCAGCAAGCAGCAGCCAGCAAAACCTGGCTGCTGCAGTTGCCGCGACCTCTGTTGCACGCGCTCAATGCGCCTGTTCCCAGTTCGGCCCCACGCCCACTTCGGCCAGCAGCGGCACCTTCAGTTGTGCCACGCCGGCCATCAGGCGCGGCACGGCTTCCTTGGCCCACTCAAGTTCGGCGTCAGGCACTTCCAGCACCAGCTCGTCGTGCACCTGCATCACCATGCGCGTGGCACGGCGCTCAACGTCCAGCGTCTGCTGCACGGCAATCATGGCCAGCTTGATGAGGTCGGCCGCCGTGCCCTGCATCGGCGCGTTGATGGCCTGGCGTTCGGCACCCGCTTTGCGCGGGCCGTTGCCGCCCATGATTTCAGGCAGGTAGATGCGGCGGCCGAACAGGGTCTCGACATAGCCGCGCCCGGCGGCGCCCTTTCTGGTCTCATCCATGTAGCGTTTGACGCCGGCAAAACGCGCGAAGTACTTGTCGATGAAGTCTTTCGCCGCTTTCTGTTCGATGCCCAGATTGCTGGCCAGCCCGAAGGCTCCCATGCCGTAGATGAGCCCGAAGTTGATGACCTTGGCATAACGCCGTTGTTCGCTGGTGACATCTGGCACCGGCACGCCAAAGACCTCGCTGGCGGTGGCCTTGTGCACGTCAATGCCACGCTCAAACGCGCGCAACAAAGCCGGGTCTTCGCTGATGTGGGCCATGATGCGCAACTCGATCTGGCTGTAGTCGGCGCTCATCAACACGCCCCCCGGCGGGGCGATGAAAGCCTCGCGCACACGCCGGCCTTCGGGTGTGCGAATGGGGATGTTTTGCAGGTTGGGGTCGTTGCTGGAAAGCCGCCCCGTCACCGCCACCGCCTGCGCGTAATTGGTATGCACGCGGCCGGTGTGCGGGTTCACCATCAACGGCAGTTTGTCGGTGTAGGTGCCCTTCAATTTCGCCAGGCTGCGGTGGTTCAGGATGCAGGCCGGCAGCGGGTAGTCGGCGGCCAGTTCGGCCAGCACTTCTTCGTCGGTCGAAGGCGCGCCGGTGGCGGTTTTCTTCTTCACCGGCAGGCCCAATTTCGTGAACAGGATGTCGCCGATTTGCTTCGGAGAGCCCATGTTGAAGGGCTGGCCGGCCATCGCATAAGCCTCTTGTTCCAGCGCCACCATGCGTTCGGCCAGTTGGTGGCTTTGGCGGGCCAGCACGGCGCTGTCTATCAGCACGCCGGTGCTCTCCACGCGTTCCAGCACCACGCTCACTGGCAGCTCAATCTGTTCGTAGACAAAGCGCAGGCCGGCATCGGCCTGCAGCTTGGGCCACAGCGTCTGGTGTACGTGAAGCGTCATCTCGCTGTCTTCGCCAGAGTACTGGGCCGCGCGCTGCACGTCGACCTGGGCGAAGGAAATCTGGCTCGCACCCTTGCCGCACAGGTCTTCATAGCTCAAACCCTTGCGGCCCAGGTGGCGGTCGGCCAGGCTTTCCAGGCCGTGCTTGTGGTGGGCTTCCAGCACATAACTCTGCAACATCGTGTCATGCACATAGCCCTGCACGGTGATGCCGTGGTTGGCAAACACATGCAGGTCGTACTTGATGTTCTGGCCCAGCTTGGGCCGGCCTGCGTCTTCCAGCCAGGGGCGCAGGCGGGCCAGCACTTCTTCCAGCGGCAGTTGCTCGGGTGCATCGGCATAGCTGTGGGCCAGCGGCACATAGGCGGCGCGGCCGGGCTCGGTGGCAAAGCTGATGCCGACGATGCGCGCACGCATGCCGTCCAGGCTGTCGGTTTCGGTATCCAGCGCCACCAGTTCGGCTTGCTGCACCTGGGCCAGCCAATGGTCCAGGCGTTCCCAGGTGGCGATGGTTTCGTAGTCACGCGCCAGTGGCGTGGTGGGCACCGCCACAGGTGTAGCTGCGCCTGTGCCTGTGCCTGTGCCTGCGCCTGCGCCTGCGCCTGTGCTCGCGCTCGCGCTCGCGGCCGCAGCATCGACCACGGGCGTGGCACTTTCCATCTCGCGCAGCCAGGTTTTGAAGCCGTAGCGCCGGTAGAAGTTTTGCAGGCCCGCGGCGTCCACTGCACGCAAGGCCAGCGTGTCCAGCGTCGGCCAGCCGGGCACCTGCGCGGCAAGGTCGCAGTCTGTCACCACGGTGACGAGCTTTTGGCCCATCGGCAGCCAGTCCAGCGCCTTGCGCAGGTTTTCGCCGGCCGTGCCTTTGATGCTGTCGGCCGCGGCCACCACGCCCGCCAGGCTGCCGAAATCGGCGATCCACCTGGCGGCGGTTTTGGGGCCGACCTTCTCGACGCCGGGCACGCTGTCCACGGTGTCGCCCACCAGCGTCAGGTAGTCAACGATGCGGTCTGGCGGCACGCCAAACTTGGCCAGCACGCCGGCCGCGTTCAGCAGCTCGGGCGGCTTGGCCATGGTGTTGATGAGCGTTACCTCGGCCGTCACCAGTTGTGCCAGGTCTTTGTCGCCGGTGGAAATCAACACCTTGTGGCCAGCCGCCGCGGCCACGCGGGCCAGCGTGCCGATGGCGTCGTCGGCCTCGATGCCCGGCACTTCCAGCACCGGCCAGCCCAGCAGCCGCACGACCTCGTGGATGGGCTCGATTTGCTGCACCAGCGCGTCGGGCATGGGCGCGCGCTGGGCCTTGTATTGCGGATACCAATCGTCGCGGAAAGTCTTGCCCTTGGCGTCGAACACACAGACCGCATGTTCGGCCGGGTAGCGGTCGCGCAGCCACTTCATCATGGCCACCATGCCGTGGATGGCGCCGGTGGGAAACCCGTCCATCGAACGCAGGTCGGGCATGGCATGAAAAGCGCGGTACAGGTAGCTGGAACCGTCGACCAGCAGCATGGTTTTTTCACTCATGCAGCGATTGTGGCGCGGCCGGCACGGCGGCCGGCGCTGCGTAGAATCCGGCGCATGATCTCTCTTCAACGCGGTGTGACTGGCGTGGCCCTGGTGTGCAGCCTGGCGGCTGCGCACGGGCAACCGGCGCAACCGACAACCCGGCTGGGCGCCCTGCCCGCAGCGCCAGCCGCTTCAGCCGCAGTCAGGGCCGGGGGTGGCTTGCAAAAGCAGGTCATTGAAGACGACGCCGTGCGCATCGAAGAAACGCGTTTGCGCGGCCAGCCGCAGCGCATCACCGTGCAGAGCAAGCTGCCGGGTGCCAAGGCCTACGAGATTCTGGTCGCGCCGGGGGGCAAAGACCCTTCGCAGAACCGCGGCGCCGCGAACCAGCGCGCCTGGTCGCTGTTGGACTTTTAGCGCCCGCTCGATGGCGGTCTACACCGAAGTCGGCTTCGCTGAAGCCGACGCCCTGTGCCAGCGTCTGGGCTTGGGCGCGCTGACTGATTTTCAGGGCATTCGCTCAGGCATCGAAAACACCAACTACTACGCCAGCACGGTGCGCGGGCAGTGGGTGCTGACGCTGTTCGAACGCCTGCCGGCCGGGCAACTGCCCTACTACCTGGAACTGATGCAGCACCTGGCGGCGCGCGGCATTCCGGTGCCGGCGCCACAGCCCGCCGCCGACGGCAGCCTGGTGCACCGCGTGGCCGGCAAACCCGCCAGCGTGGTGACACGCCTGCCCGGCAGCCACCACCTGCGGCCCGACGCCGACCAGGCCGCGCAAGTGGGCCGCATGCTGGCGCGCATGCATGTGGCGGCGGCTGATTTCGCTTTGCGGCAGCCGCACCTGCGCGGCCTGGACTGGTGGACGGAAACGGTGCCCGTGGTGCTGCCGCATCTGGCGCCCGAACAGGCCGCATTGCTGCAAGAAGAACTCACCTTCCAGCAGCACCTGGCCGGCACACCGGCAGGCCTGGCGCTGCCGCGCGGGCCCATTCACGCCGACCTGTTCCGCGACAACGTGAT
The DNA here is from genome assembly GCA_031371275.1 of Betaproteobacteria bacterium. Classification (GTDB taxonomy): domain Bacteria; phylum Pseudomonadota; class Gammaproteobacteria; order Burkholderiales; family Burkholderiaceae_C; genus Rubrivivax. The sequence continues at coordinate 12,552 of JANMJI010000109.1, read as the reverse complement.
GTTCGACGACACCGCCGGCCCGGACATGCTTTGCGGCTTCTTCGACTTCTACTTCGCCGGCACCGACACCCTGCTGTTCGACATCGCCGTGTGCCTGAACGACTGGTGCGCAGACGCCCACAGCGGCGCGCTGGAAGAAGACCGCGCCAACGCCTTCGTCACCGCCTACCACGCCGAACGTGCGCTGACGCATGGCGAGCAGCGCGCCATGCCGGCGTTGCTGCGCGCCGCGGCCCTGCGCTTTTGGATCAGCCGGCTGTGGGACTGGCATTTGCCACGCGCGTCTGCGCTGCTGACACCCAAGGATCCGACACACTTCGAGCGCGTGCTGAGAAGCCGCATTGCCGCACCCTGGCACCCTTCGCTGTAAATCCACCCCCATGCCGCTGCTGCTGAAAACCGTCACCGCATCGCAAGGTTCACGCTGGGTGGGTGATGCCTTCCGGCTGTTTGCGCGGCGGCCCCTCGGCTTCATGGTGCTGGCGCTGTCGTTCTTCGCCGCGGCAATGGTTATGCGCCAGTTGCCGGTGCTGTTTGCACCACTGCCTTTGATGGCCATGCCGCTGTTGTCGCTGGGCTTCATGGTGGCCGCGCAATCTGCTTTGCTCGGCGGCAACGTGCGGCCGGTGCAGTTCATAGAACCGCTGCGGGGCGACCCGGTGCGCCGCCGTTCGCTGATCGTGCTGTGCGTGGGCTATGGGCTGGCACTGGTGGTCATCGTGCTGCTCGTCGACGCCGTGTCTGGCCACGCGTGGGGCCGGCTGCAGGCCTTGATACCCAAGGGCGAAGCAGCGCAGGCCGAGGTCGAAGCCATCATGTCGGAGACCGGCGTGCGCAGCGCGACGCTGCTGGGGCTGGTGCTGAGCTCGCTGCTGTCCGTTCCCTACTGGCATGCCCCGGCGCTGGTGCACTGGGGTGCGCACGGCGCCAAGCAGGCGCTGTTCTCAAGCACCGTGGCAATGTGGCGCGCCAAGGGCGCTTTTGCGCTGTACATGGCGACCTGGCTGGCCGTGCTGCTGGGCGTGACGCTGACCGCCGCCACGCTGATGCAACTGATGGGCCTGGAAGCCTGGATACCGCTGTTGAGCCTGCCGCTGGGACTGCTGTTTTCGGCCGTCTTCTACATCTCGGTGCTGTTCACTTTCAACGACAGCTTTGGTGGCGCTGCGGCGCTGGCAGCCCTGCCCGCCGAGCCCTGATGTCTTGCCCCCTCTCCCACAACGCGGGACAGGGGCCCGACATCATTCAGGTTCGATCTTCGCGTCTTTCACCACCTTGCCCCAGCGCGGCGCTTCGGCCTTGATAAGGGCTGCAAACTGCTCTGGCGTGCCGCCCGCAATCTCGTTGCCCTGCTCCAGCATCTTGGCGCGTACATCGGGGTCTTGCAGCGCCCTGTTGCCCGCGGCGTTGAGGATCTTGATGATCTCGGCAGGCAGGCCTTTGGGGCCCACGATGCCCTGCCAGTTCAGCACTTCCACGGCAGGGAAACCGGCTTCACCCATGGTCGGCACGTCGGGCAGCAAGGGCGAACGCGTCTTGCTGGTGATGGCCAGCGGGCGCAGGCGGCCGCCCTTGATGGACGGCATGGCGGCATAGAGCTGCTCGAACATCATCACCACCTGGCCGCCCATCAGGTCTTGGGCGCCGGCGCCGCCGCTCTTGTAGGGCGCGTGGATCATGTCGATGCCGGCGGTGTGCTCGAACAGCGCGCCGCTCAGGTGGTGGGTGCCGCCAATGCCGCCTGACGCATAGCTCAAGGCGCCGGGCTTGGCCTTGGCCGCCGCCACCACGTCTTTCACGGTCTTGTAAGGCGACTCGTTCTTCACCATCAGCACCAGCGCGCCGCGCTCGATGAGCATGATCGGCACGAGGTCGGTGAACGGGTCAAAAGCGAGCTTCTTGAACAGCGCGTGGTTCACGGCCAGCGGCGCGAAGTTGCCCATGCCGATGGTGTAGCCGTCGGGCTTGGCCTTGGCGATGAAATCGGTGCCGATGTTGCCGCCACCGCCGGCCTTGTTGTCGACGATGATGGTTTGCCCCAGCGTGCCCTGCATGGCCTTGGCGATCTGTCGGCTGCGGTTGTCTGCACCACCGCCAGCGGCATAGGGGCAGATCCAGGTGATGAGCTTGCTGGGGTATTTGTCCTGCGCCGCAACGAATTGGGGCAGCAAAACAGAACCGGCGGTGGCGCAAAGCAGTGTGCGACGCTTCATGGTCTCGAGGATAAAAATGCGACAGCCGCGACCTTATCGCGCACGGGCACAGGTTGCGATAGGGGCTGGCCCCGAATCAATCCCAGCCTGTCAATCGACAGGCGTCAACTTGGCAATCGCCAGCGCCAGCCACTTGCTGCCGTGGCGGCCGAAGTGCACCTGGGCGCGGGCATCACCACCACGGCCTTCCAGCGTGCTGACCACGCCTTCGCCGAACTTGGTGTGGAAGACGGTCTGGCCGACGCGCAGGCCCTGCTGTCCGGGCGTCGAGGCCGGCGTGTAGGGCACCGTCGGCGCTGACGAAGAGGATGGAAATGACGGCTCCACCCGGCCGGCGCCGACGATGCCTGAAAGCCCGCTGCCGCGCTGCCAGGCCTGTTGGTATTCGCGCGCATAGCCCGAACCAAAGCCCTGCTGTTTGGGCGTTATCCACTTCAGCGTGGACTCGGGTATTTCGTCGAAGAAGCGGCTCTTCACGTTGTAGCGGGTCTGGCCGTGCAGCATGCGCGTCTGGCTGAAGCTCAGGTACAGGCGTTTGCGGGCGCGCGTGATGGCCACGTACATCAGCCGGCGTTCTTCTTCCACACCATCGGCGTCGCTCAGGCTTTGTTCGTGCGGGAACAGGCCTTCTTCGATGCCGGTGATGAACACGGCGTCGAACTCCAGGCCCTTGGCCGAATGCACCGTCATGAGCTGAATGGCGTCGGCGCCGGCCTGGGCCTGGTTGTCGCCGGCTTCGAGTGAAGCGTGGGTCAGGAAGGCGGCCAGCGGCGACATGATCTCGCCGGTTTCTGCGTCGGGCGAGGCCTGCGTCGCCTGCTCGTCCACCGGCAACGCCACGGCATCTTTGCCAAAGCCTTCCTGCGTCACGAAGCTCTCTGCCGCATTCACCAGTTCTTCCAGGTTTTCGATGCGGTCCAGACCTTCCTTGTCGGTCTTGTAGAAATCGATCAAGCCCGTGCGCGCCAGCAGGTGGTCGATGATCTCGCGCAGCGTCATGCCGGCGGTGGCCACGCGCATGCCGTCCAGCAGTGCCACAAAGGCCTGCAAGTTGACGCCGGCCTTGCCGGCCACTGCGCCCACACTTTGCGACAGGCTGCGGCCCGACTGCCGCGCCACGTCCTGCAACTGCTCAATGCTGCGCGCGCCAATGCCGCGCGTCGGAAAGTTCACCACGCGCAAGAAACTGGTGTCGTCGTTGGCGTTTTCCAGCAGCCGCAGATAGGCCAGCGCATGCTTGATTTCGGCGCGCTCGAAAAACCGCAAACCGCCATAGACGCGGTAGGGCACGCTGGCGTTGAACAGCGCACTTTCCAGCACGCGGCTTTGCGCGTTGCTGCGGTACAAAAGTGCAATCTCGCTGCGCGGTGTGCCGGCGCGGTGCAGCTGTTGGGCTTCTTCCAACAACCACTGCGCTTCGGCGTAGTCGCTGGTGCTCTCGTACACCCGCACCGGCTCGCCCGCGCCGGCGTCGGTGCGCAGGTTTTTGCCCAGGCGCTGCGTGTTGCGGCTGATGAGACCGTTGGCGGCGTCCAGAATGTTGCCGAAGCTGCGGTAGTTCTGTTCCAGCTTGATGACCCGCGGCACGCGGTACTCGCGCTCGAAGTCGGCCATGTTGCCGACGCGGGCGCCGCGAAAGGCGTAGATGCTCTGGTCGTCATCGCCCACCGCGATCACGCTTTGGCCACTGAGTCCCGGCGGCGCGAACATCTTCAGCCAGGCGTATTGCAGCTTGTTGGTGTCTTGAAACTCGTCCACCAGCACATGGCTGAAACGGCGGCGGTAATGTTCACGCAGCGGGTCGTTGTCGCGCAGCAGTTCGTAGGTGCGCAGCAGCAACTCTGCAAAGTCGACCACGCCTTCGCGTTCGCACTGGTCCTGGTAGGCCTGGTAAATCTCCACCAGCTTGCGCGTTTGCTCGTCGCGCACATCGACATCGCGCGGCCGTTCGCCTTCTTCCTTGCGCGCGGCGATGAACCAGGTCACCTGCTTGGGCACGAAGCGTTCTTCGTCCAGGTTCATGGCCTTGATGACGCGCTTGACGGCACTCAACTGGTCGCTGCTGTCCAGAATCTGAAAGCCCTGGGCCAGGCCGGCCAGCTTCCAGTGGGCGCGCAGAAAGCGGTTGCACAGGCCATGGAAAGTGCCTATCCACATGCCGCGCACGGCCACCGGCAACATGGCGCTCAGCCGCGTCAGCATTTCCTTGGCGGCCTTGTTGGTGAAGGTCACCGCCAGCACGCCGCCGGGCGACACCTGGCCGGTCTGCATCAGCCAGGCAATGCGCGTCGTCAGCACCCGCGTCTTGCCCGAACCGGCGCCGGCCAGTATCAGCGCCGGCACCGCGGGCAGCGTCACCGCGGCCTGCTGTTCGGGGTTCAGGTTGCGCAGCAATGAAGATGACAGCGCCGACGCAGTGCCCTGGGTGTCTGGTGGCTGGTGGTCTGGTGGCCGGTTGTCTGGTGGCTGGATGGCGGCGTCTGAGGGCATGCCGCGATTCTAGGAGCCGGGCTGGGCCAGCACCTGCTGCACCAGGTCCACCAGCCCTTCCAGCGTCTGCTCTTTTTTCAGCAGCGCGCGCACACCCAGCAGCACAGCTTGCTTGCGCAGGTCATCGGTGATGAAGCCCGAGCTGATGATGACCGGCAGCGCGGGCCGCAATTGCAGCAACTGCGCGGCCAGTTGCGCGCCCGACATGCCGGGCATGTTGAAGTCGCTGACCACCGCATCGAAGGCATCGGGCTCGGCGCGCACCAGCGCCAGCGCCGCGTCGGGCGCGGTGCACAGCGTGACGGCGTAGCCCGCACGCTGCAGCAGACGCTGCACCATCACGCCCATGACCTCGTCGTCGTCGACGTACAGCACCTGCTGGCCTGCGCCGGGTGCGGCCGGCGCGGCAGCGGCATGGGCCTGGCCGGCCAGCGCCGCAGCCGCCTGCACCAGCGGCAGCAAGACATGAAAGCAGCTGCCCTGGCCGGGGCTGCTTTGCACCGTGATGCTGCCCCGGTGCCCGCGCACGATGCCGTGGACCACCGACAAGCCCAGCCCCGTGCCCTGGCCCACCGGCTTGGTGGTGAAGAAGGGGTCGAAGATGCGTTCTGCGGTGGCCGCGTCAATGCCGCTGCCGTTGTCGCGCACCCACAGGTGGGCGCAGGGGCCGGGTGGCAGTTCACCCCCACCCGCATCCACACCCGCACCCGCACCCAGGTTCACAGCGCCAGGCAGCGCGGCTTGCGCGTCCAGCGCGGCCAGGCCCACTTCGATGCGCCCGCGGCCGTCGGGCAGCGCATGCCAGGCGTTGGTACACAGGTTCATCAGCACCTGCTGCAGTTGCGTGGCGTCGGCTTGCACGGCCAGTGGCTCGGCAGCCAGCACCGTATCCAGTTGCACGCCGGCCGGCAGTGTGGCGCGCAACAGCGACAGCGTTTCTTCCAGCACCGGCTGCAGCGGCTGGCCCACCAGTTGTTGCGGCTGGCGCCGGCTGAAGGTCAGGATCTGCTGCACCAGCGTGCGTGCGCGCAGGCCGGCCTTGCGAATCTGGTCCAGGCTTTCCAGCGCGGCGTGACCGGCGCTCAGGTCCTGGCTGGCCAGCGCCACGTTGCCCAGGATGGCGGCCAGGATGTTGTTGAAGTCGTGCGCAATGCCGCCGGCCAGCGTGCCTATCGATTCCATCTTCTGCGCTTCGCGCAGTTGCCGCTCCAGTGTGCGGCGCTCGTTCTCACCGTGCTTGCGTTCGGTGATGTCGCGCTGCACCGCCACCAGGTGCGTGACCTGCCCTTGCGCGTCGGCCAGTGGCACGATCTGAACGTCAATCCAATAGGCCTGGCCGTTGCGGCTGTAGTTCACAAGCTCGGCCACCACCGGCTTGTGCTGCTGCAACGCGCGGCGCATGCGCGCCAGTTCTTCGCGGTCGGTCTGCGGGCCTTGCAGCAAGCGCGGCGAAAGGCCCAGCACCTCTTCGCTGCGCCAGCCCGTCAGGCGCTCGAAAGCCGGGTTGGCGAAGACGATGCGCGGGCCCGGTTCGTCCAGCGGATCGGCTTCGGTGATGAGCACGACATCGTTCAGTTGCGCCACCGCGGCTTGCAGCAGCCGCAGTTGCTGCTGCTCGCTGCGCGCCTGCGTCACGTCCTGCACGGCGCCCTGCATGGCCAGCGTGCGGCCGGCGGCGTCTTGCACGGGTTCACCCAGCACATGCAGGTGCAGCACACGACCGCGCAGCGTCTGGGCTTGCAGTTCAAACTCGAAGGCCAGGCCGCCTTGCAGCGCCTGTTCCAGCAGGCGGCGCTGGGCCGGCGCGACCAGCGTCAGTACGTTGGCCAATGTCAGCACACTTTGTGCGTTCGCCTCCAGCAAGGCCCAGCTTTCTGGCGCCAGCCACAGGGGTCCGTCTGGCAGTTCCAGCCGCCAGCCCCCCAGCCGCGCCAGGCGGCCGGCCTGACGCAGGCGCGCGCTGGTGCGTTGCAGTTCTTCTTCGGCGTGCTTGCGTTCGCTGAATTCAGAAAACGTCACGACCACCTGTTGCAGCACGCCGGCGGCGTCAAGCAATGGAAAGGCACTGCACAAGGCCCATACCGGCAACGCCAGTTCGGGCCGGCGCAAGCCCACCACCAGGTTGCGCACCGGCGCGCCCAGCGCCAACACCTGGTTGACCGGAAAGCGCGCTACCGGCATCACGCTGCCGTCTTCTTCCAGGAAAGCCCAGGCCGGGTCCAGGGCCACCTTGCCGCGCATCTGGTCCAGCGTCAACCCCAGCACCTGGCAGGCCGCCGGGTTGGCCTCGAGCAGCCGCGTGTCGGCGGCATGCACCACGACGCCGGAACTCAGCGAATCCAGCAAGTCGCGCGACTTTTGTTCGCTGCGCTGCAGTGCCGCTTGCGCCTGCTGGCGCTCGGTGATGTCCAGCACGATGACAAAGTAGCCGCGCACGCCGCCGTCTGGCGTGGTGTCCGGCACCAGGGTCACCATCACCGAGCGCGGGCCTTGCAGGGTTTGCACATCGCTGTCGTAGGTGACAGTCTCACCCTGCAGCACGCGCGCCTCGAAAGGCGCCATCGGGCGGCTGAACGCAGGGCCCAGCAGCGCGTGGCGCGTGCGGCCCATCAGCTGTGCCGGGCTGAGACCGAACCAGCGCTCGCCGGCCTTGCTGACGAACAGGTAGCGGCCTTCACGGTCAACCCGCGCCACCGGCCCCGGCAAGGCGTCGGCAATGGCCTGCAACTGCGCTTCACGGTCGCGCAGCGCCTGCACCATGTGGTACTGCTGTGTGACATCGCTGAACACCAGCACCACGCCGGCAATCTCGCCTGCCGGCGTGCGTATCGGCGCGGCACTGTCGGCGATCTGAAATTCGCTGCCGTCGCGCGCCACCAGCACGGTGCCGTTGGCCAGGTCCACCACGTTGCCACTGGCCAGCACACGGGCCACCGGGTCTTGTTCGGGTTCGCGCGTGCTGGCCTTGAAGATGCGGAACACGGCGCCCAGTGGCTGGCCGATGGCCGTCGCGCCCTGCCAGCCTGTCAGGCGGCGGGCGGCGTCGTTGATGCGCGTGACCAGGCCTTGCGCGTCGGTGGCAATCACCGCGTCGCCAATCGACTGCAGCGTGATGGCCAGGCTTTGTTCGCTGCGCCTCAAGGTTTCTTCGGCCTGCACGCGGGGGCTGATGTCCATGTGCGTGCCGACCATGCGCAGCGGCGCGCCGTCTGCGCTGCGTTCGACAACGCGTCCGCGGTCCAGCACCCAGACCCAATGGCCGGCCTTGTGACGCATGCGGTAGGTGGCCTCGAACTGCGCCGACCGGCCGTCCAGGTGGTCCTGCTGAAGCGCCAGCACAAGGCCGCGGTCTTCGGGGTGCAGCAGGGCTTCCCAGTCGGTGTTGTGTGGATTCACCTCGTGCGACGCGTAGCCCAGCATCGAAGACCAGCGTTCGTTGATGGTCGCCTGCTGGGTGGGAATGTGAACGTCCCACAGTGCCAGGTCGCCGCCGTGCAAAGCCAGGCGCAGGCGTTCGGCATCAGCCACTTCGCGGGCTAGCTGCACAGCGGATGCACGTTCACGTTCGCCGCGGCGGCGCTGCATGCCCAGCAAGGCCAGCCAGGCCACCAGCGTGGCCGCGGCGTAAAAACCCGCCAGCAGTTCACTCTGGCGCTGCCAGGCGGCCAGCAGGGCGTCTACGTTGCGGCTGACACTCAACACCAACACCTTGTCCATGGCCAGGGCAGGCGGGCTGAGCGTGCGCTGGGCGACCATGCGTTCGTCGCCGGTGGCCGTCACACCCGTCAGCAGCGTGACGGGCAGGCCGCTGGCCAGGTGGCGCGAAAACATCGAACTTCGGTAAGCCAGGCTGGTGCCGACCAGGTTGTTTTCCGATGGGTTCATCACCAGCACGCCACCGTCGCCATGCACGATGCTGGCGCGCATGTCGCTGGCGTACAGCACCGACCCCAGCAGCCTGTTGACGTAGTCCATGTCCAGCGTGGCGGCAATGGCGCCCAGCAAGTCGCCATGGGGTCCGACCAGCGCCACCGACAGATTCAAAGACAGCCCTTGGTCAGGCCCGCCCAAAGGTGCTGAGACAAACAGCACCGCCGGGTCGGGCCGTGCACGCACGGCGTCAAACCAGGCTTTGGATGCCGGTGCTTCGCCCGCCGGTGCTGTGTCGTTCCCAGGAGACGGCGCATCACGTCCCGCCAGTGGGGCGTCACGCCCGGCGGCCAGCACCACGCCCTGGGCGTCTGTCAGCACCATGCTGCGCACAGCAGGAATGGCCTCACTCAAGGCTTGCATGCGCAGGCGTGCACGCTCGGCGCGTTCAGCAGCTGTCCAGGCCGCCATGTCGCTGCGCAGGCCGCGCAAGGCGGCTTCCATGCCGCGCAGTTGCAGGGCCAGGTTCTGTTCCACCGCTTGCACCTGAAGGGCCAGGCGCTGTGCTTGTTGCTGACCGATGTCGCTGCGCTCTTGCACGCGGCTGACCAAAGCCCAGGCCCCCAACGCCAGCGTGGCCAGCAACAGCAAGCCGCGTTCACGGCGGTTTCGGCGGGGCAGGTCCAAAGGCGGGGCAGTGACGACGGCCGGGGTCATTCGGCGCGCAGGGTAACACCCCGTTTGCCCGCGTAGACTTCATTGCCGGGCGCGCGTCTGTCTGCACAGCCGCCGCCAACGCGCCGGGCCCCCGCATGGAAATATTCGACTACGACAACATCCTGCTGCTGCCGCGCAAATGCCGCGTCGCAAGCCGCAGCGAATGCGACACCGCGGTGCTGTTCGGCGGCCGTCGCTTCACGCTGCCGGTGGTGCCATCGAACATGAAGACCGTGATCGACGAGCCCATCAGCCAGATGCTGGCGCAAAGCGGCCACTTCTATGTGATGCACCGCTTTGACCTCGACGCCGTGGCCTACGCGCAGCGCATGCGCGACAAAGGTTTGTTCGTCAGCCTGAGCTCGGGCGTGAAGCCGGCCGACCACGCGCTCATCGACCGCCTGGCCAGCGACGGCGTGGGCGCCGACTACATCACCATCGACATCGCCCACGGCCATGCCGACAGCGTGAAGAAAACGATAGAGCACATCAAGGCGAAGCTGCCGCAAACCTTCGTCATCGCCGGCAACGTGGCCACACCCGAAGCCGTGATCGACCTGGAAAACTGGGGCGCCGACGCGACCAAGGTGGGCGTCGGCCCAGGCAAGGTCTGCATCACCAAATTGAAGACCGGCTTTGGCACCGGCGGCTGGCAGCTCAGTGCGCTGAAGTGGTGTGCCCGCGTGGCCAGCAAACCCATCATTGCCGACGGCGGCATACGCCACCACGGCGACATTGCCAAAAGCATGCGCTTTGGCGCGGCCATGGTGATGGTCGGCTCGCTGTTCGCCGGCCACGAAGAAAGCCCGGGCCTAACGGTTGAAGTGGATGGCAAGCGCTACAAGGAGTACTACGGCAGTGCCAGCGACTTCAACAAGGGCGAGTACAAACACGTTGAAGGCAAGCGCATCCTCGAACCCATCAAGGGCTTGCTTTCTGAGACGCTGCGCGAGATGCGCGAAGACCTGCAAAGCAGCATCAGCTATGCCGGCGGGCAGGTACTGGCCGACCTGAAGAAGGTCAATTACGTGGTGTTGGGCGGGGAGAACGCGGGCGAGCACTTGTTCATGTGAGGGGTGGGCGCGGGCAAGGTGGACAGGCGGTTTTCGACCCGAATTCGTCCCATGTTGCACCGATCAAAGTACGCCCAAACGGTCATTGAAAGGGGCCCACTGCCCATCGCGGCGTCAGCCAGGATGGGGCCAAGGCGCATGCATTGCGATGCCGTGGTGCAGCGAAGGGCCGTTCGCCGTACCGCCGGGGCTGCGCATCAGGCTTGCGCACACACGATGCGCACCTCACCTCCGGTACCTGCTGAATCAAGCCACCCAGCGCGATGTGTTCGGTGACTTGGAGCAAGTTCATAAGCACCCGCTTTACCCCTGCTCCGCCGGCACCGGGAAGCGTTCTTGAATCCACGCTTGCCATCGCGGTGTCTCGCGGGCAGCGGTCTCGACCGCGTCATCGCCATAACGGTAGAAGTTGACGGCCACCATGACCTGGCCGCCCATGTCGAAGGAGCCGAAGGCGGCAACGCCCGGCCCCGGCTTGTCGAGCCGCACCAACAAGTCGTTCGGACTTTGGCTGACGTACTCCAGCACGCCGCTGAGCGCAGGCACACCCGCAGGCGCCATCCATGGCTGCCCGACACTCAAGCCTTGCAGCCCGAATGCCGCGGTCAACTTGTTCCAGGCGTCTGACTCGGTTCCCGCGACGGGCGCCACGAACTGCATCAGCGCCGAGGCTTGGCCGCGGAAGTGCGTGAGATAGATGCGCAGGGTGCGGAAGAAGCTGGGCCAGCCCAGCGCGGTGGCTTCAAGCTGCCCGTCCCAGTCGTCGCTGCTGGCGAACAGGCTGTGCACCACGCGCACGACGCACACACCACCCGCGCGCGCTTGTACGTTCCACTCGGTTGCGATCGGCGGCGAGCCACCCCAGCCCTCGCCCTGCGCGACGAACATCCGCGGCGCATCCCAGGCCGTCACGGCAGAACGGACCACCATGCCCGGGCCGAAATTCATCGTCACCGCAACGGGCCTTCCGTCGCTGTCCTCGAACGCCGTCGGCACGAACCACGACGAGATGCCAGGCCCGGTCGCGATGGCTTGCCACACGTCCTGCGGTGTGCCGGGGACCTCGACTTCGACCTCAACGGAACGGCGTCCGGATGGCTCTTTCTTCACGCTCATGATGGCTCCTTGGAAACGGATTTCTGGGGCAGAGGATGCGACACGACCAGCAGTCGATGCGTGCGGCCGCCGGGGGCGGATTCATCGTGGTATTTCGAGACCAGTTTCGTGAGGGCCTCGGTGAGTTCGCTGCTGAAAGCCGCCCGGTCCTTCGCCGACTTGAAGCGAACCTCGGCAGCCACCGCCAGGGTCGCCAGGCGTTTGCCCGTGTCCTGTGCACGACGAACAAGGCCGCCCACCTCGCGCACCACCCGTGCCCCCAGGGCAATCAAGTAGCCCGCGGAAAGCCTGTCGATTTCCCGGCCCGGGTCGGCGGCGACCGGGCCCAGTGCGCCCGGCGAGATGACGTAGGAAGCCGCCGTGGCCACCAGCAGCCGCTCTGTCAGCCCGCCCCACTTGCGTTCATGGGCCGGCTGCACCAGCCCGTGCGCGGCCAGCGCGTTCAAGTGGTAGTTGACTTTCTGCCGTGCCAGGCCCACCCGCGCAGCCAAGGTCGCTGCCGAGGCGGGCGTGGCCAGTTCCGACAACAGTCGACTGCGCATCGGCTCCAAAGCCACTCTCGCTGCCGCCGCATTTTCGATGACCTGGATGTCAAGCATGAGGGCGATGGTAGTTTTGACAATTTTAATTGTCAATGCGGCTCCTGGCCTCTACACCAGGCCGAAGAACGCCCTCCCGCCGCACGGCATTCATGCGCGCTTCGCAGCGCTCCCATCCGCGTGTTCGACGCAGAACGCATCGATGGGCTCGACCCGTCCGCGCAGCGCCAGCGGGCCAAGGTCGTGGGTACGGATTTCGGGCGACGGGCCCAGGCAGGCGAGCGCTTGCGCCGATGCGATGAAGAAGCATCCGACTTCGCGGGTCGCCTGCTCCAGTGCAGTGTTCGATGCTAGGCAGCACTTAAATAGAACCGATGGATTTGTCGTCCTGGCTAGACACCATGGTCGCGGCGCGAGGCGAAGGCGGCCGGCCTCCTGCGCCGTAGGTTGCAAGCCGAGGCCTGCCGAGCTACATGTTGAGACTTGCGTCATCAACACGACCTTTGGAGGCCGACCATGAATGAGACTACCAAG
>JANMJI010000083.1:0-17834 GCA_031371275.1 Betaproteobacteria bacterium | reverse complement strand
ATGAACACGGGTGCCGCCGGTGCTTCGCCGGTGCCGGGCAGGCTGATGCCGATGTCGGCATGTTTGCTTTCGCCAGGACCATTGACGATGCAGCCCATCACCGCCACTTTCAGCGTTTCCACGCCCGGGTATTTGGTCTTCCACAGCGGCATCTGGGCACGCAGAAAGTCATCGATCTGCTTGGTCAGTTCCTGGAACGTGGTGCTGGTGGTGCGGCCACAGCCAGGGCAGGCCGTCACGCTCGGGTTGAAGCTGCGCAGGCCCAGGCTTTGCAGGATTTCCAGCGCCACCACCACCTCTTGCGTGCGCGCTTCGCCGGGCTGCGGCGTCAGGCTGACGCGGATGGTGTCGCCGATGCCTTCCTGCAGCAGCACGCCCAGCGACGTGGCGCTGGCCACCGCGCCCTTGGTGCCCATGCCGGCTTCCGTCAGGCCCAGGTGCAGCGCGTAGTCGCAACGCCGGGCCAGCGCCCTGTACACCGAAATCAAATCTTGCACACCACTCACTTTGCAGCTGATGATGATGTTGTCGGGGTTGAGGCCAATCTCGCGCGCCACCTCGGCCGATGTCAGCGCGCTTTGCACCAGCGCCTGGTACATCACCTGCTTGGCGTCCACCGGCTGCGCGCGGCGGGCGTTCTGGTCCATCAGATCGGCCAGCAGTTCCTGGTCCAGGCTGCCCCAGTTGACGCCGATGCGCACCACCTTGTCGTACTTGGCGGCGGCCTCCACCATCATGCCGAACTGGCGGTCGCGCTTGTCGCCTTTGCCGACGTTGCCGGGGTTGATGCGGTATTTGCTGAGTGCCTGCGCCATCGCCGGAAAGTCGGTCAACAGGCGGTGGCCGTTGTAGTGGAAATCGCCCACCAAAGGCACGTCGATGCCCATGCGGTCAAGCTGTTCGCGGATGTGCGGCACGGCTGCGGCGGCTTCGGGTGTGTTGACGGTGATGCGCACAAGCTCACTGCCGGCGAGCGCCAGTTCCTTGCACTGGATGGCGGTGCCGATGGCGTCCACCGTGTCGGTGTTGGTCATGCTTTGCACCCGTACCGGCGCGCCGCCGCCCACCGTCACGACATGGCTGCCCCAGACCACGCGCGCCTGGCGCGAAGGGCGCTGCGCGGGGGTGGCGGCTTCGATGATGTCCAGCATGTCGGGTGCATTCATGGCGGGGTCTCGTTGGCGGCGCGTCTGGCTGCGGTTTTGCTATTGCAGTTCAACGCGCGCCACATTGTCGCGTGTGCGCGGCGCCAGATCGACAGGCTGGCCGCGAAAGGCCAGGTGCGTGGCAGCGGCGTTGCCTATCACCAGGCGCATCGGCAGGCTGCCATCCAGGCCCACACTTTCACCCGGCTGCACGGTGCGCGACAACAGCAACTGGCCGCGGGCGTCGCGCACTTCGACCCAGGTGACTTCGCTGCTGCGCAGTTGCACCAGGCCGCTGGCCACCGTCGCTGCTGCGCCGCTGGCGGCTGTTTCTTGCGGCACCGAAAACACGGTCTCCACCAGCGGCTGCGATGCCGCGGCTTCGGGGGCCGAAGCTGCCAGTGAGGCCAGCGCCGCCGCGGCCACCACGCCCGTCACCACCATGGGCGTGGACGCCGCGGCCGAAGCAGGCGCGGCCACCGCCGGCACCGATGGCACGCCGCGTTGCCACCAGCCGTTGGGCAGCACCAGCACCGCCACCGCGCCCAGCACCAGCGCGGCTGCGGCCCACACCAGCGGGCGCACCGAGGCCAGCGACCAGCTCGGCTCCTCGCGCCCGGGCCGGTCGCGGAAGGGCGTCTTGAGCCCACCCCGGTTCGGTTCGAGCGCCAAGGTGTTGGCGCGCGGCAGCAGTTCCAGCACCGGGCGGGCGTCTATCTTCAGCGTGCGGCACACCGTCTGCGCCAGTGCGCGGATGAAGGTGATATCGAGCAATTCGGCGTGGCGGTCGTTTTCCAGCGCCTCCAGCTTGCGCGGCGCCACCTTCATCGCAGCCGCCAGCGCCGCGATGTGCAAGCCTTGTTTCTCGCGCGCTGCGCGCAGCATGCCGCCGGCGGTCAGCTTCTCGCCAGCGGGCTCGAAGACAGGCTCACTCATCAAACTGGCCCCGTTCGTACTGCAAGACTTCTTTCGATTCCGGAAAGCGCTCTTGCAGCTTGCGGCCGAAGTCCTGCACGCCCTGCGCATTGCCCAGCCGGCGTTCGATGCGCGTCGCCAGCCACAGGCTTTGGGCGCTGGACAGGTCGGGTTGCGAGTTGATGCGTGCGATGTAGAAACGCGCTCGCGTCAGCTCACCGCGCTGCATCAACACGTCGCTCAGGTTGTAGGCGGTCACGGGGTTGGCAGGGTCAAGCTCGTAAGAACGCGACAGCGTGCGTTCGGCCTCGGGCCAGCGGCCAGCGCGCGCCTGGCACACGCCCTGGGCCAGCAGCGTGCGCACGGCCTCGCGGTATTGCGGCAACACCAACGCGCCGCTGAACTGCGCATCGGCATCGGCCCAGCGCTTTTGCTGGCACAGAAACCAGCCGTAGTTGTGCATGATGTCGCCATCTTGCGGGGCCAGTTGCTGGGCGCGTTTGAAGCTGTCTTCGGCCTGCGCCATGTCGCCCATGGCGCCGTAGATCAGACCGCGCAGGCTGTAGGCCTCGGGCATGTCGGGCTTGGCGGCGAGCGCGCGCCGCACAGCGTCCAGCGCCACCTCATTCTGGCCACGGCTGAGGTACAGGCCGGCCAGTTCAAGCCTGTCGCGCGCGGCGCGGGCCACGTCGGCCTGGTCGGGCGCGGCGCGCGTTTCGCGTTCGCCCACACCGCCGCTGGTGGTCGTCGTGGTCGTCGTGCAGCCGGCCAGTACGGATACCAGTACAAGCACCAGTACAGACACCAGTACAGATGAATGTACAGATGAATGTACAGATGCCGGACCACCCGCCAGCAATGACATCCACCGCCGCCTCATCGCGCAACCCCCGCAACCGCCACCGTGGCGGCCGTCGAAATGGGAATCACCGCGCGCTGGCGCGCCAGCCGCGCGCGCGCGTTTGTGCGGTCCTGCACTTCACCGGCAAGTTGACCGCAGGCGGCGTCGATGTCGTCACCGCGTGTCTTGCGCACGGTGGTCACGATGCCGGCCGCTTGCAGCACCTGCGCAAAAGCCTGTACCCGTTCGGGTGGCGAACGCAGCAGGCCCGACGCCGGGAAGGGGTTGAAGGGGATCAGGTTCAGCTTGCAAGCGATGCGCTTGTTGACCAGCCGAGCCAGTTCCAGCGCCTGTTCAGGGCTGTCGTTGACGCCATCGAGCATGCAGTATTCGAAAGTCACGAAATCGCGCGGGGCCTTTTCCAGGTAGCGCGTACAGGCGTCCAGCAGCTCGTCAATCGGGTACTTGCGGTTGAGTGGCACCAGGTTGTCGCGCAGCGCGTCGTTGGGCGCATGCAGCGACACCGCCAGCGCCACCGGGCAGTCTTCACGCAGGCGGTCGATCATCGGCACCACGCCCGAGGTCGACACCGTGACACGCCGGCGCGACAAGCCGTAGCCATGGTCGTCAAGCATGGTGCGCAGCGCCGGCAGCAGCGCCGCGTAGTTCTGCAGCGGCTCGCCCATGCCCATCATCACCACGTTGTCGATGGCCCGTTCGCCGGGCGCCAGATTCAGCGCCTTGCGCATGCGGTGCTCGGCAAACCAAAGCTGGCCGGTGATTTCTGCGGTGCCCAGGTTGCGGCTGAAACCCTGGTGGCCGGTGCTGCAAAAGCGGCAACCCACGGCGCAACCGGCCTGCGAAGACACGCACAGCGTGCCGCGGTCGGTCTCGGGGATGAACACCGTTTCCACGGCGTTGCCAGCGCCGACATCGAACAGCCACTTCACGGTGCCGTCGGCGCTGCGGTGCTCGCTGATGAGGGGCAGGCCACGCACCTCGGCGACGCCAGCCAGCTTGTCGCGCAGGCTCTTGGCCAGGTCGGACATCTGTGCGAAATCGGCCTGGCCTTTTTGATGCATCCAGCGATACAACTGGACAGCGCGAAAACGCTTCTCGCCCAGGCTGTCGCAGAAGGCCGCCAAACCCTCGAGGTCGAAGTCGAGAAGGTTGACGACCATGCCGGGTTCAGCGGCTGTAGACGTTCATGCCGGGGAAGAAAAACGCGATCTCGACCGCCGCGGTTTCAGCGGCGTCGCTGCCGTGTACGGCGTTGGCGTCGATGCTGTCGGCGAAGTCGGCGCGGATGGTGCCCTTGTCGGCTTTCTTGGGGTCGGTGGCGCCCATCAGATCGCGGTTCTTCAGGATCGCGCCTTCGCCTTCAAGCGCCTGGATCATGACCGGGCCCGAGATCATGAAGCTGACCAGGTCCTTGAAGAAGGGGCGCGCCTTGTGGACGGCGTAGAAGGCTTCGGCCTCGCCCCGCGACAGGTGGGCCATGCGCGCTGCCACCACCTTCAGGCCGGCGCCTTCGAAGCGGGCGACGATCTGGCCAATGACGTTCTTGGCCACGGCATCGGGCTTGATGATGGAAAGGGTTCTTTCGACGGCCATGATGAAAAGTTCTCCTGAATCAACGACTTGGCAAAGCCTTTAATTGTAGCCCGGGCATCTGACGCCGTTCAGCGGCCGGGGCCGTTGCGGCCGCCACCGCGCAGGCCACCGCGTCCGGGGCCGCCACCGCCGCCACCGCCCGTGCCACCGCCTGCGCCACCCCCGCTGCGGCGCGGCCCACCGCGGCCACCGCCGCCGCCGCCCTTGCCCTTGCGCAGGAATGCGTCAGCGCCGATGTAGCCCACCGCCGTTTGCAGCGGGTCGGGCACGCGGTTGGGGTCGCCACCACCGCCCTTCTTGGGCCCGCCCGCACGGCCGCGCTGGCCGTTGGCTTGGCCATGGCGTTGGCCGCCGCCGCCGCTGCCGCCACTGCCAAAGCCACCGCCGTTGCCGCCATTGGCAAAACGCTTGTCGTAGGTCTGTTGCAGCGGGTTCGGTATCGGGCCGTCTTCGGGGATGTCGCGCTGGGGCATGCGGTCGCGTTGCAGCGCACGCTTGTCGTAGGTTTGCTGCAGCGGGTTGGGGATGGGGCCGTCCTCGGGCATGTCGCGCCGCGCGCGGTCTTGCTGGATGGCACGTTTGTCGAAGGTCTGCTGCAGCGGGTTCGGGATCGCACCACCCTCGCCCGGCTCGGGCCGCGGGCCGCGCGGCGGGCGTGGTTCACGCGGCGGGCGTGGTGGGCGCGTTTCCATCGGCTCTCGCGGCGGGCGCGGCGGCGCTTCGTTGCGCTGTTCAGGGCGCTGTTCGGGTCGCTGTTCCGGGTGCGGGCCACGTTCGGCCTCAGCACCGCGGTTCTTGCCGCCGCGGCGGTTGCGACCACGGCGCGGCGGGCCTTCGCCTTGCGCTTCACGCGGGTCACGCGTTTCACGCGGGGCCTCGGCGCCTTGCGGGCGCGGGCCGCTGGCCAGGCGGCGCAGGTCACGCAGATCGAAGTCGTCCAGGTCGACCCACACGCCCCGCTTGAGCCCACGCGGCAGCACCACCGAGCCATAGCGGATGCGGATCAACCGGCTGACCGCATGGCCCACCGCTTCAAACAAACGCCGCACTTCGCGGTTGCGGCCTTCGGTGATGACGCAGCGGTACCAGTGGTTCACGCCTTCGCCACCACCGTCGTCGATGCTCTTGAAGGCGCAGCGTTGGCCGTCGATGTCGATACCTTCCAGCAGCCTGGCCTTGGCTTCGACCGCCAGGTTGCCCAACGAACGCACAGCGTATTCACGCTCGACGCCAAAACGGGGGTGCATCAGTTGGTTGGCCAGTTCACCCGATGTCGTGAACAGCAGCAGGCCTTCGGTATTGATGTCCAGCCGGCCCACCGACTGCCACTTGCCATGCTGCAAACGCGGCAGGCGGCGGAAGACGGTGGGGCGCTGTTGGGGGTCGTCGTGCGACACCACTTCACCAGCGGGCTTGTGATAAGCCAGCACGCGCGCCGGCGGCGGCGCAATGCGGTAGCGCACCGGCTTGCCATCCAGCGCAATGCGGTCGCCGAAGGACACGCGCTGGCCGGTGTGCGCGGCCTCGCCATTCACGGTGACACGGCCATCGGCAATCATCTGTTCCAGGTCGCGGCGCGAGCCGACGCCGGCTTGCGCCAGCACCTTTTGCAGCTTGGGCGCGTCAGCGTCGGCGGCCAGCACACGCTTGGGCGTGGCGTCGGACGCAATCTCGGTGTCCAGGCCGGTGGCAGCTTCTTCGCCCTCGGCCGCAGGCGCGGCCTGGGTCGGCTCGGGTTCCACATCGAACGCGCCCGACAAGACCTGTGCAAACACTTCATCGACGACGGGTGCTGTGGGCCGCGGCTGCACGGCGGCGGGATCGTTGCCACCCCCCTCGGCCGGCGCCGCAGCGTCGCCTGCGGGCGCGCCTTCCACGTCGTCACGCACACGGTCGCCGCCACGGCGGCCACGGCGGCGGTTGCGGCCGCGGCGGGCGCCGGGGCCATTGTCATCAGCGCCGGCGCCGGCTTCGCCTTCAGGGCCGGGCTCGGGGCCGACTTCGACGAGCGCTTCGCCGCTGGGCGCATCGGGCGCCGCAGTCAGGCTGGCAACGGCGGCCTGCGGAGCTTGCGCTGCCGCGTCTGAAGCCGGTGGGGCTGCGGCGCCCGCTGCGGCCGGCGCCTCGTTGCCAGACACCGCCACCGCGGCGGTCTTGCGCGGCGCGCGGCGCCGCTTGGGCTTGTCGGCCGGGGCCACACTGTCCGCGTCGGCAGCGGCGGCGGCTTCGTCGGGCAGATCGGTGTCTGAAGGGTTCATGCGGGGGTGTCGGTGGAGGAAGGTAGTGAAGCGGCTTCGTTGGCCGCGTTGGCCACAAGCACAGCGCCTGCAGTGGGCACCGGGTCGGGGGCAGCCACCGATCCGGTGGCGGGTGCTTCGGCAAGCGGGATCACGGTGGCCGCAGCGTCATTGGCCGCTTCACCGTCCAGCGCCAACAGCGCCTGGCCGTCACCCAGCAGCGAAGGTGCTTGCTGCAAGGCGGCCAGTGCAGCCACCGCGCGGGCGTCGTCTGCGCTGCCGTCTATGGGCGGCAGTTGGTCCAGGCTGTGCAGACCCAGGTCGTCGAGAAACTGACGCGTGGTGGCAAACAAGGCCGGGCGGCCAGCGGCTTCACGGTAGCCGATGGCTTCTATCCAGCCGCGGTCTTCCAGCTGCTTGACGATCAGGCTGCTCACAGTGACGCCGCGAATGTCTTCAATGTCGCCCCGCGTCACCGGCTGGCGGTAGGCCACGATGGCCAGCGTTTCCATCGCTGCGCGGGAATACCTGGGCGGCTTTTCGGGGTGCAGCCGGTCAAGAAAAGGCCGCAGTTCGGGCCGGCTCTGGAAGCGCCAGCCAGTGGCCAGCGCCACCAGTTCCACGCCGCGGTTTTGCCAGTCGCCCACCAACTCGTCGAGCAGGCGGCGCAAGGTGTCGTTGCCCACCTCACCGGCGAACAAGGCTTTCATCTCGGGCAAAGGCAGCGGCGATGCGGCGCATATCAAAGCCGTTTCGAGGACACGTTTGGCCTCAGATGTATTCATGGCCTGCGCTTGGGGTGTGGCCACCGCTTGTGCAGTGGCCTGTTTTCATCCGATATTTCGGGGGGCCGCGCGACGGACATTCCGGGGCGCGGGGTTGGCCCGGTGCGGCAGTGCCGACAGGCCGGGGCAGGACAGCGGGTCCAACAGGCGCGGCATGCGGGTGCAGCCGACGGCGCTGTGATTGCCCGGGATTCTAGCCTGTGCCGCAGCCCTTACCCGCACACCTGTTGCCAGGCCGCCGCAAAGTCGGCCGGCGGTGCGCAATCAAAGGCCAAGGCGGCGCGGCTGATGGGGTGTGCCAGCCGCAGTTCGGTGGCGTGCAAGGCCTGGCGCAGCAGGCCGAAGTGCGGCCTGCCGCCGTACAGCGCATCGGCCACCAGCGGGTGGCCCTTCCAGGCCAGGTGAACCCGAATCTGGTGCGTGCGGCCGGTGTGCAATGTGCAACTCAGCGCGCTGATGTTGTCGTGAATGGCCACGCAGTGCACGTCGGTGCGCGCCGTGCGACCGCCGGCCGCCACGGCCAGCACGGCCATGCGCACGCGCACCGCCGGGTCACGGCCGATCGGTACTTCAACGCTGAAGTCCGCTTCGTCGACAGCACCGTGGGCCAGCGCCAGGTAGCGCCGGTGCACCGCGCGCGCGGCGATGTCGCGCGACAGCGCCGTCACCGCCGGCAAGGTCTTGCCGACCATCATCACGCCCGAGGTGTCCTTGTCCAGCCGGTGCACGATACCGGCCCGCGGTAACGCAGCAGCGCCAGCGTGGTGGGCCAGCAAGCCGTTGAGCAAGGTGCCAGACCAATGGCCCGGCGCTGGGTGCACAACCAGGCCGGCGGGCTTGTTGATGATGAGCAGGTGCGCGTCCTCGAACAGGATCTCCAGCACCATCGCCTGTGGCCGAAAGGCCCGGCTTTCTTCGGTCGGCACCAGTTCCAGGCGCAGCGTTTGGCCGGCGCGCACGCGGCGTGACGACACCTGCGCCACGGCACCGCCGACCTGCACATGACCGGCTTCCAGCAAGGTCTGCAGGTGGCTGCGCGAGAACTCGGGCGCCAGCGTCACCAGCACTTTGTCCAGGCGTGCACCGTGCTGTGCCAGCGTGACGCGGGCGCTGCGAATTTCAGCTGCGGGATCGGCGCCCAGGCCAGGCCCGTCGGGCTCGGAATCTTCCGGGGGCGGCTCCCTATAATCTGTGCCTTCCTGAGCTGCCGGCAGCATTCCCTATGACCGTTTCCATGATCTCGCGCGCTGCGCTGGTGGCCCTGCTGGGCTTGGGTTTGCAGCTCGCAGGTTGCGGCTCGACACCCAAGAATGAAGCGGCCGAAACCACTGCTGAGAGATTGTACAAAGAGGCCCGCGACGACATGGAGTCGGGCAGTTACGAACGCGCGATCAAGAGCCTGGAACGTGTCGAAAGCCTGGCCGCCGGTTCCTTGCTGGCGCAGCAGGCCTTGCTGGACACCGCCTACCTGAACTGGAAAAGCGGCGAACGCACACCTGCTCTGACGGCCATCGACCGCTTCATCAAGCTCAACCCTTCGAGCCCGGCGCTGGACTACGCGCTGTACCTGCGCGGTGTCATCAACTTCGTCGACAACCTGGGCCTGCTGGGTGCCACTTTCGGGCAAGATTTGTCTGAGCGTGACCAGCGCGCATCACGCGAGGCCTACCAGTCATTCAAGCAGCTCACCGACCAGTTCCCGGCCTCGCGCTACACGCCCGATGCACGCTTGCGCATGGCCTACATCGTCAATTCGCTGGCCAACTACGAAGTGCATGTGGCGCGCTACTACTTCCGCCGCGGTGCCTATGTGGCCGCCGCCGCGCGCGCCCAGCAGACGGTGGCCGAGTACCAGCAGACCGCTGCGGTCGAAGAAGCGCTGTACCTGATGGTGCAGAGTTATGACAAGCTGGAACTGGTCGCCCTGCGCGACGACGCCGACCGCGTGCTGCGCAAGAACTTCCCCGACAGCAGCTTCATAAACGCGGGCCTGAGCGGGCGCGACAAGCGGTGGTGGAAATTCTGGTGACAGGGGTTTGATGGGGGTGCTTGAAAGCGGTTCTTGAAAGGGGTTCTTGAAAGTCAGTGCGCCTCGGCCAGGCCTTGCAGCCAGTCCAGCGCCTGGGCTTCATCGCCAATCACGCCCATCGCCGGCAAGGCGGCCAGCAGGCGCCGGCCGTAGCGCATTTGCCGCACCCGTGGGTCGCACAGCACGAGCAGACCGCGGTCGCTTTCGGTGCGAATCAGGCGGCCTGCGCCCTGCTTCAGTGAGACCGCGGCTTCGGCCACGAAATAGGCATCGAAGGGGTTGAGCCCCTGCTCGCGCAACTGCCGCACACGCGCTTCCACCAGCGGATCGCCAGGGGGCGGAAAGGGCAGCTTGTCGATGAGCACGCATTGCAGTGCGTCGCCCGGCATGTCTATGCCTTCCCAGAAGCTTTGTGAGCCTATGAGCACGCAGCCGCGGCCGTCGCCAAAACGCTGCAACAGCGCACGGCGCGGTTCGCTGCCTTGCACCAGCACCGTCAGCGCGTGGCCTTGTGCAGCGGCTTGTGCCTTCAAGGCTTCGGCCACCAGCGGCAGCACACGCAGCGTGGTCGTCAGCACAAAGGTGCGCCCGCCCAAGGCCATGGCGCAGCGCGCCGCCAGCGCGCCCACTGCGGCCGGGTGGCCGGGTGCGTTGGGCAGCGGCAACCCGGCGGGCACCCACACGCGGGCGTGGGCCGGATAGTTGAAGGGGCTGCCCACACGCAGGTGCTCGGCGTCTTCCAGGCCGGTGGTGGCGGTGAACCAAGACAGCTTGTCGTCGTCACCCAGGGTGGCCGAGGTGAAGATCCAGGCCTTCGAAGAAGCCTGGCGCTGCTGCGTCAGCATGTCGCGGATGTCCAGTGGCGATTCGACCAGCCTGGCCTGCTGCGGCGTCAAATCAACCCAGCGCACCTGGTCGGCAGCGGCGTCTTGCACAAAGCGCTCGGCCAGCAAAGCCAGCGTGCGCGCACGTTGCTCGATCTTCGGAAATTCCGCTGCGGTTTCAGCCACACGCGCCACCGCATCGGCTGCGGCCAGGGCGGCGTCGGCCATCGCCCGCAGCGGGGCTAACAAGGCATCAGCACGGTCTTCCCAGCGCAGCTTCAGCAGGCCGCGCACCTCACGCTGTGGGCCGGCGGCGGCCAGGCGCAATTCGCGCGCGGCATGCTCCACAGCGGCCTGCAAATCGGCCCAGGGCTGCAGGCCGCGCGCGTATTGCAGCCCGGCCGCCAGCAGGTCGCGGCCGAGGTCTATGGCCTGGCCGGTGGCCAGCGTGGTGCCCAGGAATTGCACGCCGGCTTCGACAAGCTGGTGGGCTTCGTCAAACACCGCCGCGTCGACGGTGGGCAGCAATTCAGCAACGCCGCTGTCGCGCAGCATCAGGTCGGCAAAAAACAAGTGGTGGTTGATGACCACCAGGTCTGCCGCCATGGCTTCACGCCGGGCCTGCATGACATGGCAATTGCGGTGTTCAGGGCATTCCGTGCCCAGGCAGTTTTCGCGCGTCGATGTGACCAGCGCAATGACCGGTGAACGGTCGTCCAGGCCTTCGATTTCGGCCAGGTCACCGCTGCGCGTGCCCTGCGCCCACAGCGCCACGCGGTTCAGCGTGCGCAGCGCAAAACGGTCGGGCAGCTGGCCGTCGGTCTGCGCCTGCTGCAAGCGCCAGCGGCACAGGTAGCTGGCGCGGCCTTTCAGCAGCGCCAGACGCACAGGCACACGCAAAGCCGCGGCCAGGCGCGGCAGGTCGCGCAGGAAGAGTTGGTCCTGCAAACTTTTCGTGGCCGTGCTGACCAGCGCGCGTTGCCCCGACAGCAAAAGCGGCACCAGGTAGGCAAAGGTCTTGCCCACGCCAGTGCCGGCTTCGGCGACCAGCGTGCCGCGGTCTTGCAAGGCCTGCGCGATGCGTTCGGCCAGCAGGTCTTGCTGCGGCCTTGGGATGAAGCCGGGCTCGTGTTCGGCCAGCGGGCCATCGACGGCAAAAGCGCGGGCCACGGCCGCGACCAGATCGTCTGTTGCGCCGGTCACACCGGTCACGCGGGTCACGCGGGCTCGGGCGGGTCGAGTTGCGTTTCCAGCCTCGATATCTGGTCACGCAACACCAGGCGGCGTTTTTTGAGGCGGCGCAGGCGCAGATCGTCGCTGACGCGTTCGATCGGGTTGCGGTCGATGAGGTCGTTCAGGTCGGCGTGTTCCATGCGCAACTCGATGAGGCGGCGCTGCGGGGAATGCAGGTTCTCGTCCATTGCTGCACAGAGAGGTGACAAGCTCGGAGTTTATATTCCAGCGGTGTTGATACCCGCCCCTTCTTTCCGCTTCAGTGCCGCCACCGGCCTGCACCGGGGCGACCGCGCCTACCAGCAAGACCAGGTCGAATTGATGGTCCATCCGCGCATCAATGGCGCCGTGCTGGCGCTGGTGGCCGACGGCATGGGCGGCAAGAGCGGTGGCCGCAAGGCCGCCGACCAGGTGTTGCTGACGGGCAAGCAGATCTTCGAACGCTACGTGCCGGCACAGGACGACACCGCCGAAATGCTGCGCCAGTTGGTGCTGGAATCGCATTTGATGATCAAGCTGACGGCGATCACGTCTGAAGAAGAGCCGCACAGCACCGCGGCGGCGTTCTGCATCACGCCGACCCTTGAATGCGACGTCGTGCACGCTGGTGATTCACGCGTGTACCACTTTCGCGGCGCCGAGATGATGCGGCGCACCGTCGACCATTCGTTTGTGCAGCGCTTGATCGACGACGGCAAGATCAGCGAAGAAGCCGCGAACACGCACCCGCAAAGCAACCTGCTGACAGGCTGCCTGGGCACCCACGCCGACCCGCCGGTGACGCTGTGGCACATCGACCACCTGGAATTCGGCGACACCATGCTGGCCTGCAGCGACGGGCTTTGGCACTACTTCACGCCCAAGGAAATCGGCGCCATCCTGCACGCGCTGCCGCCGCGCGAAGCCAGTGAGATGCTCATCAGCAAAGCCCGGCAACGGGCGCGTGGTGGTGGTGACAACCTTTCGCTGGCGCTAGCGCGCATCGACCCGTTGCGTTAAGCCCAGTCAGAACGCGGCTTGCAAAGGCCCCCATCAACGCCCCGGCATGCTGGCAGCCGACGGCGTCGTCAGCGGCGTTGATGGCTTGTGCGCACGGGCATGTTCGGCCTGGCGCGCTTCGATGCGGGTCTGGCCTTGCTGAATTTGTGTTTGCCTGGCCTTGGAAGCCTGGGCGCGGCGCGCCGCCGCCAGCGCTGCCGATGACGCCGCGGCATGCGGCGCCGAAGCTGCGCGTGGCTTGGGCGCTTGGGCAGCGGGCGCGGAAGCAGAGGTAGAAGCAGGCGCAGACGCGGCTTGCGGGGGCGCTATCTCGGCTGGCGCAGGCACGGGCCGCTCGGCTGCGCGGCTCTGTTTGCCTGCCACTGCTTCGCGGCGCGTGGTCGCGCGTTGCTTGCGTTCCATGTCGTCCAGCGCCAGCGCCTGGGCGCGTGGCACAGCCAGCGCGGCGCGGCGGCGCAGGCGCACGTCATCGGTACAGGCGGTGACGGCAAAACGCTCGCGGCAAGCGTTCTGCTCGGCGGCGAACTGCGCTTCGATACGGTCGCGGTCGGCCTTGATGCGTGCGCGTTGTACACCCACGCCAGGGGCGCTAGCGGCCGGCGCATCGCTGGCCGAAGCTGCCCCCGTAGCGGCCCCCATAGCCGCCCCCACTGCAGCCACCAGACCCAGCAGCAGCAACGCAGGAAACAGGCGCGGCAACATCGACATCGCTTGCTGGCCTTCAGGTCAACGAGGTGTCGACATCACGCCGCGCCAAAGCCAGGAATTCGGCCGACTGCATTTCGTGCAACCGCGACACGGTGCGCGGAAATTCATGCGCCAGCGGCCCTTCGGTGTACAGCTGCTCGGGCGCTACGGCGCACGACATCACCAGCTTCACGCGCCGGTCGTACAGCACATCTACCAGCCAGGTGAAGCGCCGCGCCTCGCTGGCCAGCCGCGGTGGCATCTGCGGCACATGGCTTAACAGCACGGTGTGGAAACGCGAGGCGATTTCCAGATAGTCGTTCTGCGAACGCGGGCCGCCGCACAGCGTCTTGAAGTCAAACCACACCACGCCGCCGGCACGCCGCAGCGCGTGCAGTTCGCGGTGTTCGATGCGCATCACCGGGTCTTCGTCACGCGCTTCGGCCAAGCCTTCAAAGGCCCGCTTCATCGCGGCTTCGGCGGCCTCGCCCAGTGGCGTGTGCAGCATGTCGATCTGCGCCAGCGTCTGCTGCCGGTAGTCGGTGCCGGCGTCGACACTCACCACTTCGAGCCTGCTCTTCAGCAGTTCGATGGCCGGCAGGATGCGGTCGCGGTGCAGGCCGTTGGGGTACAGGCCATCAGGGTGGAAATTGCTGGTGGTGATGATGCTGACGCGGTTGGCAAACATCGCTTCCAGCAGGCGGTGCAGGATCATCGCGTCGGTGACATCGGCGACATGGAACTCGTCGAAGCAGATCAGCCGAAAGCGCCGCGCAATGCGCCGGCCCAGCTCGTCCAGCGGGTTCACTGTGCCCTTGAGGTCTTGCAGTTCGCGGTGTACTTCGCGCATGAATTCGTGGAAGTGCAAGCGCGTCTTGCGCTGCAGCGGCACGGCCTGGAAAAAGCAGTCCATCAGAAAGCTCTTGCCGCGGCCCACGCCGCCATGCATATACACCCCGCGCGGAATGGGTGGGCGGCTGATGAGCTTGGTGAGTGCGTTGCTGCGGCGGGCCTTGTAGTCTGCCCATTCACCCTCGCAGCGTTCCAATGCAGCCACCGCACGC
Source organism: Betaproteobacteria bacterium (assembly GCA_031371275.1). Taxonomy (GTDB): domain Bacteria; phylum Pseudomonadota; class Gammaproteobacteria; order Burkholderiales; family Burkholderiaceae_C; genus Rubrivivax. The sequence continues at coordinate 3,461 of JANMJI010000083.1, read as the reverse complement.
AGTTGCGCTGGATCGCTGTGGAAGCCACGCTCAAGCAGCGTGGCTTCGTACAGTTGCCTGACGGACACTAGAAGTTCAGCGTGCGCTTGTCCACCGCCAGCGCGGCCTCTTTGGTGGCTTCGCTCAGGCTCGGATGGGCGTGGCAGATGCGCGCGATGTCCTCTGCGCTGGCTTTGAATTCCATCGCCACCACGGCTTCGCTGATGAGCTCGCTGGCCATCGGACCGACGATGTGCACACCCAAGATCTCGTCTGTCACCGCATCGGCCAGGAACTTCACCATGCCGGTGGTGTCGCCCAACGCACGCGCGCGGCCATTGGCCAGAAAGGGAAAGGTGCCGGCCTTGTAGGCGCGGCCCGCGGCCTTTAGCTGCTGCTCGGTCTGGCCCACCCACGCAATCTCGGGGCTGGTGTAGATGACCCACGGGATGGTGTTGAAGTTGACGTGCCCGTGCTGGCCGGCAATGCGCTCGGCCACCGCCACGCCTTCTTCTTCGGCCTTGTGCGCCAGCATCGGGCCGCGCACCACATCACCCACCGCCCACACGCCGGGCAGGTTGGTGCGGCATTCATCGTCGACCACGATGGCACCCCGTTCGTCCAGCTTCAAGTCCACGGCTTCGGCGTTCAGGCCGACGGTGTTGGGCACGCGGCCGATGCTGACGATGAGCTTGTCGACCACCAGTTCCTGCGCTTCGCCTTTGGCGTTGGTGTAGGCCACGCTGGTTTGCGGGTTCTGGCCCTTTTTTCCGGCTTTGATCTCGCCCACCTTCACGCCCAATTCGATCTTCAAGCCCTGCTTGGTGAAAGCCTTGTGCGCTTCCTTGGCGATCTGCTCGTCCACCGCGCCCAGGAAGGTGGGCAGCGCTTCCAGCACCGTTACTTCAGAACCCAGGCGGCGCCAGACCGAGCCCATCTCAAGCCCGATGACACCGCTGCCGATGAGGCACAGTTTCTTGGGCACCGCGGTGATGCGCAAGGCGCCGTCGTTGCTGAGGATGGTGTCTTCATCAAACGGCGTGCCGGGCAACGCGCGGGCATTGCTGCCGGTGGCGACGATGATGTTCTTGCCGACCAATACTTCTTCGCCCACCGTCACTTCATAACCACCTTCCAGCGCCTTGGCGAAGGCACCACGGCCGTGGAAGAAGGTGATCTTGTTTTTCTTGAACAGGTACAGGATGCCGTCGTTGTTCTGCTTCACCACGGTGTCCTTGCGGCCCAGCATCCTGGCCACGTCGATGCTCAGGTCGCTCAGCCGTATGCCGTGGTCGGCAAAGCTGTGGCCGGCATGTTCGAAGTGTTCACTGCTCTGCAGCAAAGCCTTGCTGGGAATGCAGCCCACATTCGTGCAGGTGCCGCCCAGCGCCGGGCCACCCTTGTCGTTCTTCCACTCGTCCAGGCAAGCCACCGTGAAGCCGAGTTGTGCGGCGCGTATCGCAGCGATGTAGCCGCCCGGGCCACCGCCGATGACGATGACATCGAAGTTCTTCGTGCTCATGCTGCCGCCCTCAAATGTCGAACAGCAAACGGGCCGGGTCTTCCAGCGCTTCCTTCATCGTCACCAACCCCAGCACGGCTTCGCGGCCGTCGATGATGCGGTGGTCGTAGCTCATCGCCAGGTAGTTGATGGGGCGCACCACGACGACGCCGTTTTCCACCACCGCACGGTCCTTGGTGGCGTGTACACCCAGGATGGCGCTTTGCGGCGGGTTGATGATGGGCGTGGACAGCATCGAACCAAAGGTGCCACCGTTGCTGATGCTGAAGGTACCGCCGGTCAGCTCATCGATACCCAGCTTGCCGTCCTTGGCCTTCTGGCCATATTCGGCAATCTTCTTTTCGATGTCGGCAAAGCTCATCTGATCGGCGTTGCGCAGCACCGGCACCACCAGGCCGCGCGGGCTGCCCACGGCAATGCCGATATCGAAGTAGCCGTGGTAGACGATGTCGTTGCCATCGACACTGGCGTTGATGACGGGGTACTTCTTCAGTGCCGCCACCGCGGCCTTGACGAAGAAGCTCATGAAACCGAGCTTGACGCCGTGCTCCTTCTCGAACTTGTCCTGGAAGCGCTTGCGCATGTCCATCAGCGGCGCCATGTTCACTTCGTTGAAGGTGGTGAGGATGGCGTTGGTGCTTTGGCTTTGCACCAGCCGCTCGGCGATGCGCGCACGCAGCCGCGACATCGGCACCCGCTGTTCGGGGCGATCGCCCAGGCTCGGGCCCATGGGCGCGGCCACGGTGGGCAGCATCGGGGCGGCGGGTGCTGCTGTCCTGGCGGCAGCCACTGACGGGGAAGGCGGCGGGGAAATCGGCGGGGCAGGCGGCGGGGGCGGCTTGGCCAGCGCGCTCAGCACATCGCCCTTGGTGACGCGGCCGTCCTTGCCGGTGCCGGCCACATCGGCGGTGCCCATCTGGTTGTCGGCCAGCAGCTTGGCGGCGGCCGGCATGGCCACGTCGCCCTTGCTGGCCAGGGCTGGCGCAGCGGCCGCTGCAACGCCCGGCACCGCACGCACTTCCAGCGGGCTGACGGCCACTTTGCCGGCGGTGTCTATGCGCGCGATGACTTCTTCGGCGACACAGCTTTCGCCGTCGTTCTTCACCAGTTGCGCCAGCACGCCGGCGGCCGGGGCGGGCACCTCCAGCACCACCTTGTCGGTTTCAATCTCGACCAGGATCTCATCCAGCGCCACCGCTTCACCGGGCTTTTTCTTCCATTGCAACAAGGTGGCTTCGGCCACCGATTCGGACAGTTGCGGAACCTTCACTTCGACAATTGACATGGTCTATCTCTTTGTTCGTTCTTGTTCGACTCACTTCGTCAGCACAAAGCCCTTGAGCTTGCCGAACGCCTGCTCGAGCAGCGCCTTTTGCTGCTCTTGGTGCAAGTGCGAATAACCCACTGCGGGTGAAGCCGATGCAGGCCTGCCGGCATAGCCCAGCTTCTGCCCTTCAAGCATGTTTTCGTGTACGTAATGCTGCACAAAAAACCACGCACCCTGGTTCTGTGGCTCGTCCTGGCACCACACCACATCGGTGGCATTCGGGAAGCGCCGCATCTCGGCAGCGAAAGACTTGTGCGGGAAGGGATAGAGCTGTTCGACGCGGATGATGGCCACGTCCCAGGCCTTGCGCTCATCGCGTTTCTTGATGAGGTCGTAGGCCACCTTGCCCGAGCAGCAAATGACACGCTTGACCTTGTCGCCTTCGATCTCCGAGCGCACGGGGCCAATGACGGTGCGGAAGTCAATCCTGGTGAATTCCGACAGCGGCGACGTGGCGTCTTTCGCACGCAGCAAACTCTTGGGCGTGAAGATGATGAGCGGCTTGCGGAACTGCCGCACCATCTGCCGGCGCAGCAGGTGAAAAATCTGGCTGGCCGACGTGGGCTGCACGATCTGCATGTTGTTGTCGGCCGCCAGTTGCATGAAGCGCTCAAGCCGTGCGCTGCTGTGCTC
>JANMJI010000074.1:0-10289 GCA_031371275.1 Betaproteobacteria bacterium | reverse complement strand
GGCCCAGTCGCAGGCTTCGGTGCCGCCAGCGCCGGCCTGGATGTCGACGAAGCAGTTCAGCGGGTCGGCCGGGTTGCTGAACATGCGCCGGAATTCGAGATCCTCGACGGCGGCGCGCAGCGTGTGGGCCTCGGCTTCGATGGCCTTCAGGCCGTCTTCGTCGCCATCGGCCTTGCTCATGTCGAACAGTTCGGTGTTGTCAGACAGGTTGCCGTGCAGGTGGTCGATGGTGCCGACCACGGTTTCCAGCGTCTTCTTCTCGCGGCCCAGTTCCTGCGCGCGCTTGGGTTCGTTCCACACCGCCGGGTTTTCCAGCGCCGCGTTGACCTCGTTCAGCCTCAGCGCTTTGCGGTCGTAGTCAAAGATACCCCCGAAGCTGCTGGGTGCGGGTGCTCAGGTCGGCCAGCAGCGTACCGATTGAGTTGATGTGTTCGACGTCCATGGTGTGGTCTTGCCAGGCTGCAAAACGTGCGATTCTCTCATGGGCCCTCAGCGCAGAAAGCGTGCCAAATGCCGCGCCAATGCTTGCGGCTGGTCATGGTGCAGCATGTGGCCGCAGGGGCTCAAGACGACCTTTTCGACCTGCGGCACGACCGCCACGCGGGTGTGGAACTCGGCCTTCGAATACCGCGTGCCCCACCACCGGCTGACATCGGTCTGGTCGCCTTCGACCCACAGCAGCGGCGCAGTGATGAGCTTCCAGGCTTCCAATACCTCGGCCACCTGGTACAGCACCGGGTGGCTGCGTTTGTGCGCGGGGTCGCCCTGGATGTGCCAGCGGCCGTCTGCCCCCTGGCTGGCCCAGTGCGGGGCCAGCCACGCGGCCTTGTCGGGGGCCAGCAGCGGGTTGTTCTTCAGCAGCCGCTGGGCCACCGCCTGCACGCTGTCGTAGTCGCGCAGCAGGGCCGGGGTCTTCAGCTCTTCCAGCCACTTCAGCAGGCGCTTGGGCGCTTGATGCGGCTGCGTTTGCGGCATGCCAAAGCCTTCCAGATTGACCAGCCTGCGTATGCGCTGCGGACGCAGGCCGGCATAGGTCATCACCACATTGCCGCCCATGCTGTGGCCCAGCAGGTCGATGGCGTCGGGGTGTTGGGCTGCGGGCAGCAGCGCGTCCAGCAAACCGTCCAGGTCGCCCAGGTAGTCGGGCAGCCAGTAGGTGTCGACGCCAGGGGCTTCGGTGCGGCCGAAGCCGCGCCAGTCGGGGGCGATGATCCAGCGCTCGAAACCTTCGGCTTCGGCCAGTGCATCGACCACGAACTGGAACGATGCGCCCACGTCCATCCAGCCGTGCAGCATCACCAGCGGCGGGCGCTCCGGTGTGGCCAGCCTGGCATCGCCCCAGCTGTGAACGTGGTAGCGCAGGCCGCGCACGGCGACGAAGGACGATTGGGCGTGGCGGCGTTGAGGATAGGTGTCAAGCATGTGGCGACTGTAGGCCCGGCGCCGCGGCAGCGCTGTCAAGCCCGTGACTGGGCGCGCAACACTGGGCGCGCAACAATCGGCCCATGCACCCACCCGCCCACACCCTGCGCGCCGCCGCGCCGCAAGACCTGCCCGCCATCGTCGGCCTGATACGCGAGTTGGCCGATTTCGAGCAGCTCACGCACCTGGTGGTGGTGACGCCCGAGTCATTGCACCCGCACCTGTTCGGCCCGCGCCCGGCGGCCGAAGCCATGGTGGCCGAAGTGAGTGGCACGGTGGTGGCTTTTGCGCTGTTCTTCACCAACTTCAGCACCTTCTTGGGCCAGCCCGGCCTGTATCTGGAAGACCTGTATGTGCAGCCCGCGCACCGCGGCACGGGCATCGGCAAGGCCTTGTTGCAGCACCTGGGCGCGCTGGCCGTGCAACGCGGCTGTGGCCGCTTCGAGTGGACGGTGCTGGACTGGAACGAGCACGCCATCCGCTTCTACAAGCAAATGGGTGCTGACGTGATGACGCAGTGGCAGATCTGCCGCGTCACCGGGCCTGCGCTGCAGGCTTACGCCAAGGCTTGACGTTCGGCCTGTAGCGGGCTTCAGCTTCAGGCAATCACCAGCGCGGCCAGCCTGTCCAGCGGCAGCCGCACCTGGGCCTGGCGTTCGCCGACCACACCCACCACGGCGTGGCTGCCGCCATCGGTGGCCCGGCGTTCGGGTTGCACCAGCGGCATGCCGCGTTCGTTGGTCAGGCAAGCCACCACGGGCGTGGTGATGGTGGCGCCGCGGGCCACCACCAGGCCCAGTGCGCCGCTGGCCAGGCGCACATAACAGCCCGGCGGGTAGATGCCGAATTCACGCACCAGCGCTGCCGTCATCGGGTGGCCGGGGTCTTGCATGAACATCTGGCGGCCGGCCAGGTCGGCGGCCAGCGCGTCGCGGTTGGCGCGCGACGCCAGCTTGGACGTGTAGACGTCGGCGCGGCGCGCCAGCGTGGCCAGGTCGCTGACTTCGGTGGCGCCGCTGGGGTAGCCGCTGCCGTCTTCCTGTTCGTGGTGGTGCAGCACGGCGGCCAGCCAGGCGGCGTCTGTCACACCGGCCAGCTGCAGCATGCGCACACTGCGCATCGGGTGCGTTTGCAGGTCTTTGCGCTGCTCTGGCGTGGGCACGCTGCGCTGGCGGGCGAGCTGGCCTTGCAGGGCCAGCATCGAGATGTTCATCGTCAGCGCCACCTTGAACAGGCGTTCGCACTGTTCGGCTTCCCAGCCCAGGCGCTGCGCCACCAGTTGGCCGGTGATGGCGGTTTGCAGTGAACGCGATGCGCCGTAAGCCAGGTCTTCGCCGGCACCCTGGCGCAGCACCTGGAAGATGGCCAGGTCGGGGTCGCGTTCGATCAAGGCCTGCACCGGCGCAGCGGCATCGTCCAGCGCGCCGCGAAAGCCCTTGGCAGACGCCGCCTGCAAAGCCTGGCCCACCTTGTCCAGACAACCCGACCACAGCCGCGGCAGTTGTTCGCGGGGCGCTTGCAGCACTTCGTCACGGACTGTCAAAAGCTCGCTGATATCGACCAGGGCGCCGCGCGTGAAGAGGGCAGCCAGTTGTTCGTGGGTCTGCACCATCTGGCCGCGCGCCAGCAGCAGCGTGCGGTCGGCGTCGCGCACATTGAAAGGCAGCGGTGCGCCGGGCTGCACACGGTGCTTGACGGTTGCGAGTTCGGCGTAAGGCATGGTGGGTGCAGCGGCCCCGATGGGCCCTTGAATGGGCAGCGATGACAGTTTTTCGGCGTGGCGGTGCGGAACTTGACAAACGCCCCCCGGGTAGCCCCGGCAGGCACTTGCGCTGGGGCGGCTTACAGTGCCCGCCATGACCGCGAAACGCCTGCTTGCCGATGCCCACGCCATGCTGCACAGCGGCTTTGCCTGGCAGGTGCCGGCGCGTTTCAACATCGCCCAGGTGTGTTGCACGCGCTGGGCCCGTGGCGGCGCGGCGGCACGGGTGGCCATTGCCTGGGAACATGAAGACGGCCGCCTGGGCACGCTCAGCTACGGCCAGTTGCAGGCCCAGGCCGACCGCCTGAGCCACGCGCTGCAACGCCGCGGCCTGCAGCGCGGCGACCGCGTGGCGGTGGTCATGCCGCAGCGGCCAGAGACCGCAGTGGCCCACATGGCGCTGTACCAGCTGGGCGCGGTGGCGATGCCGCTGAGCATGTTGTTTGGCCCTGAGGCGCTGGCCTACCGGCTGCATGACAGCGGCGCGGTGCTGGCCATCGCTGACGAGACAGCCATCGCCAACCTGAACGCCGTGCGCGCCGAATGCCCAGCGCTGCGCTGCGTGTTGGCCGTCGGCACCGCGGCGGGGCAGGGTGATGCGGATTGGCTGGCCGAACTGGGCCGGGGCCGCCGGGCCTTCACCGCCTGCGACACCGCGGCCGACGACCCCGCGGTGTTGATCTACACCAGCGGCACCACCGGCCCGCCCAAAGGTGCGCTGATCCCGCACCGCGCGCTAATTGGCAACCTGAGTGGCTTTGTGTGCAGCCAGAACTGGTTGGGCAGCGGCGCCCCCGCAAGCAGCGATGAGGTGTTCTGGAGCCCGGCCGACTGGGCCTGGACGGGCGGCCTGATGGACGCCTTGCTGCCCACGCTGTACTTCGGCCGCCGCATCGTGGCCTACCAGGGCCGCTTTGCGCCAGAACGCGCTTTTGATCTGATGCAGCGCCACGCCGTGACGCACACTTTTCTGTTTCCGACTGCACTGAAGGCGATGATGAAAGCGGTGCCCGCGCCGCGGGCCCGCTACCGGCTGAAGCTGCGCGCCATCATGAGCGCCGGTGAAGCGGTGGGTGACGCGGTGTTTGGCTGGTGTCAACACGCTTTGGGCGTTACGGTCAACGAGATGTTCGGCCAGACCGAGATCAACTACATCGTCGGCAACTGCGGCAGTTACGTCGACGCGCGCGGCCTTCGCCACGCCGCCTGGCCCGCGCACCCCGGCAGCATGGGCCGCGCCTACCCAGGCCACCGCGTGGCGGTGATTGACGACGCCGGCTGCGAATGCCCACGCGGCACGCCTGGCGACGTCGCCTTGCACCGGCTGGACGTGCACGGCCAGCCCGACCCCGTGTTCTTTCTGGGTTATTGGCGCAATGAAGCGGCCACCGCGGCCAAGTTCACCGGCGCCATGGACAGCAGCTGGTGCCGCACCGGCGACAGCGCGGTGATGGACGCCGACGGCTATCTTTGGTACCAGGGCCGCAGCGACGATGTCTTCAAGGCCGCGGGCTACCGCATCGGCCCCAGCGAAATCGAAAACTGCCTCGTCAAGCACCCCGCGGTGGCCAATGCTGCGGTGGTGCCCAAACCCGACGCCGAACGCGGCGCGCTGGTCAAGGCCTATGTCGTGCTGTCGCCAGGCCATGCCGGCGACGCGGCGCTGGTGGCCGCGCTGCAGGGGCATGTGCGCGGGCAACTGGCGCCATACGAATACCCGAAAGAGATCGAGTTCATAGACGCGCTGCCGATGACAACCACCGGCAAAGTGCAGCGCCGCGTGCTGCGCTTGCAGGAAGAAGAACGCGCCGCCTTGGCGATGCCGGTCAGCATTTCTCCAGGCCCCTGAGTTTCGGCAGCACGCTGGCATTGAAGGGGTCCAGCCGTTCGGCGCGGTTGGGGTGGGACACCACGCACTGGTTGCCGCGGCGCAGGCGGATGCGGCCGTCGTCCAGCCGTTCTTCGGTGATCTGGTCGCTGCCGCCCAGGGCGGCGGCGATGCGCGCTTCAAGCGTCTGGCGTGCCGCCGGGTTGGTGTTGGCACGTTCGTCGTCCAGCACCGGGTTGCGGGTGCGCCACGGTGCTGATGCGCCGCGCGGCAGGTGCAGGTTCAGCGCCGCGGCTGGCGGCGTGTCCGCCAGCGGGGCGGCGGGCTGGGTGGGCTGCAGGATCGGCTGCGCAATCGCCGGCGTGATCGGCTGCGTGATCGGCTGCGGCTGGCTGACTCGAGCAGGCAAGGTGCGCACTTGCAGCGGCGCATCCTGCGCCCTTGCAGCCCTGTCGCGCGATGGCAAGCTGCGCGCTGCGTCGGCTGCCGCGGGCGGCAGCGGCAGCAGCCGCACCGTCAAGGTCGGCGCTGCGCCCTGGCGCGGCACCCGGTCGCGCCAGACCGTCAATTGCAAGGCCGCCAGCAGCAGCAAGCCGTGCAGGCCCAGCACCAACAGCACAGCGCGTGGGCCGCGTGCTGAAGAAAAAGCGCTGGGCATGCGTGCCAGCATACCCACCGCTTCCAGCGACACGGCAATACGTCAAAACGGCAACCTGGCTGCCTTGCGGCAGCGGCGCGTCAGTTGCCGCCGACCACACTCACTTTCAGCGCCAGCCACGGTTGTTGCGGGCCGGTGCGGTAGAACCAGGTGCGCACCGCCGTGCCGTCGACCACGTTGCCGCTGACGACGCTGGTGCCGGCCACGATGTTCATCTGGATGTGGTTGACAGTGATCGACGTCGCCGTCACGTCGTGCGCAATACCGAAGTTGCCGAACAACTGCACACCAGCCGGCGCGCTAGGAACGGGGTCGGCCACGATGCGCTTGACCAGCAGCTTGCCGTTCACCAGCACCGCATGCAGCCCCACCCGCGGTGTGCTGGCCAGCGTGGCGGCGCTGACGCCGGTGCCGAACACGGTGTCAGCGTCCCACATCAGCGTGAAGCTGCGGTAGGGGCCTTCGGTGAGGTTGAAGGTGCGCGCCGTGGTGTCGACATTCAACACGCCGCCAAAGATGTCCAGCGTGGTGCCGTCGACCAGGCTCAGGCAGTCCACCGTCTTGGCCACCACCTGCGTCTGCGCCAGCGTGCCGGTGATGCCGACGATCTGCCCCGCCGCGAGGCTGCATCCCGCCGCCACCGTGGTGCTGGCGTTGGTCGTCACAGGCACGCCACGCAGCGTGAATTCGGTGCTGCTGACGAAGTCCGACACCCCGCCTATCAAGGTCACATTGCCGGCCGCCGCATCACGCAGCCGCACGCTGGCCTTGCTGGCCAGCAGGCGCGAACGGGCGGCGTCCCAGCGGCCTTCGACACGCAGCGCCACGCCGTTGGCGACATCGGCCTGGGTGCCGGTGGTGAAGCTGGCGCCGGACAAATCGACGACCAGCCCATCCACCGTGGGCAGCGTGCAAGGCGTGCTGGCTGCGCTGGGGCAGCCCGATGCCGGGCCTTCCATGCGCACGGCCTGCTGGTCGTTCAGCGTGCGCCTGGCCAGGCGGATGACGCTGGCGGTGACGCTGCCATCGGCGGCCGCCGCGGTGTTGCTCCACACCACCACCGTCTGGCCGTTGGCCAGCGTCAGCGTGCCGGGGTCGAGCTTGGTGCTGCTGTCGCGTTTGACGGTCAAGCCGCCGATGACGAATTGCGTCGCCGACAGGTTGGTCACCACGCCCTTGGCGCGCACCCACACGTCGGTGCCCGGCTTGCGTTCGATGCGCGTGGCCAGCACCGCGGGCAGGCCACCCTGGGCCACCACCGCGCCGTGGACTTCGACGCGGTCGCCCAGCTTGATGGCGCTGGCGTCGGCATAACCTTCCAACACCGTGGGCGGTGCCAGGCTGGCGTCGGTGTTGGTCAGCACGCGCTGGCCGGCCACCGTCAGCGGCGTCAGGCCGCTGACGACGCCCAGCAGTTCGGGGTCGACCAGCGCTTGCAGCACTTTGCAGGCGGCGCTGGCGGGGTCGAAGCTGATTTCCACACGCTGGCCCAGCTTGACCTCTGGCGTGCCGGTCTCGGGTGTGCCGGCGGCGGTGTTGGTGGCCACTTTGGCACGCGTGTCGTCGCAGCGCACACCGGCCACGAAGATGCTGCCAAAGCCGTTGACGGTGCCCGTCGCCAGGCCATCGCCCGGCGCGTTTGTCGTCGTATCGCCCGGCGCGCTGCCGGTGCCGCTGGAACCGATGCCGCCGCCGCCACCGCCGCAAGCGGCCAGCAGCGTGGCGGACAGGAAAGTGGCCGTGCCCAGGCACGTCCAGGTGGTTCTCAATGTCATGTTGAATCTCCGCAAAGGCGCCAACGCGCCAGGTTGAATATCGGACGCGTTCAGCGCGTACTTTCCTCTTGGCCAGCCTGTGCGGCGCGGGGCGCGTCAGGTTCTGCGTAGTAATACACACCGAAGCGCATTCGCATGTGCGCGTCGGGCTCGGTGCGGTCGGCTTCGAAGCGCTGTGTGGCTTCGCGCACGATCTGGCCGAAGATCTGTGTCCACAGCGCACGGGCGCTTTCGCCCAAGGCTGCAATCGACTGCGGCGTCAGGCCGCTGCCATAAACACTCTGTTCCAGAAAACGCCCTTCGGTGGCGGCCAGGTTGTGGCTGCCGGCAGCAATGTGGTCTGCCACGTGGGCTGCCAGCAACGTGGCGTTTTCATCAAAGCCCTGCTGCGGCACAAAGGCCTGGGTACACAGGCGCACCTTGTCACCCGACACTTCAACCAGGCCCAGGCGCTGCAGTTCGGCCAGCAGCGTGCGCGGGTGCACGTCGCTGGAGACCTGCCGCGCCAGGCTGTCGAAGCTGCGGCCGGCGCCGGTCTTGGGCAGCGGCCTGGGGCGGTGTTGGCGGTCGCGGTAGGCGGGGTCGGTGACCCAGCGCGTGAAGGCCTGCGAGGCCACCGATGGCGTCTTGGGCTGGTGCGCAACTTCGGCAGGGCGGGCGCCTTCGCGGCTGCTGCGAATGTCGCGCCGGTGCACGCCCGACAGCACGCTCAGCGCCGAATCGGTGACCTTCGCGCCAGCACCTTCCAATTCCTTGCGCGCGGCTTCGACGAACACCGACTTCAGCGCCGGCGCGAAGCTGGCGTAATGCACGCCGCTGCGCACCAGCCAGCGCGCCAGTGGTACCAGCATGGCCAGCGCAGCGCGCAGGGCGATGTGGGCGCGCAGGTCGGTGGGGCTGCCGTCGGTGTTGTGGGGCTGGGTTTCTGTGTCCATGGAATGTTTGTCCATTTGTTGAAATGGAATTTATGTCCATTCGACCGTGCAAGCAAGCACAACAAGGTATCTGGCTGTTGCCGGCGTGAACGAATGGGCGTTCGGGCAAACTCTGATATCGCGTTCACGATGCTCGGCTGGCGCCGAGGCTGCTGGCCCATATCGGCGGGCTGCACCGCGGTCCAGCGCAGCAAGCCGCGCAGTGACAATCCACGCCACCCATTGCTGAAACCCGCAACCCATGGCCAACCTCATCGTCCACGGCGGCACGCCGCTCACCGGCCGCATCGTGCCTTCGGCGAACAAAAACGCCGTGCTGCCCATCCTGTGCGCCACGCTGTTGACGCACCAGCCGGTGCGCTTGCTGGGCATTCCTGAAATCACCGATGTGCGCAAGATTCTGGACATCTACCGCATGCTGGGTAGCGAGGTCAGCGTCGACTACAGCACTGGCGTGCTGGACGTGCACCACAAGGCCACCCACTTCGACCCGCAGACCCACCACCTGCCCGAAGAGATGCGTTCCAGCGTGATGCTGGTGCCGCCGCTGCTGGCGCGCTTCGGCGTGGCGCGCATCGAGAACGACGTGCAGGGCTGCACGCTGGGCGTGCGCGAGATCGACCCGCATGTCGAGGTGATGGAACGCTTTGGCTGCCATGTCGAACGCAGCCGCGAAGCCTTGCTGATACGCGTGGACGAAGGAAAGGGCGGCGGCCTGAAGGCCAACCACCACTGGCTGGATTACGCGTCTGTCACGACCACCGAAAACTTCGTGTTGTGCGCCGCCTTGGCCACCGGCAACGGCGGCACCAGCACGCTGATGAACGCCGCCAGCGAGCCGCATGTGCAAGAGTTCTGCCACTTCATGGTCATGTTGGGTGCACACATCGAAGGCATAGGCACCAGCCGGCTGACGGTGCACGGCGTGAACGCGCTGAAAGGCGGTGAATTCAAGTTCGCCGAAGACTTCCATGAAGCGGTGACCTTCATGGCGCTGGGCGCCATCACCGGCGGCTGCATCACGGTGAAGAACTCGGCGCCAGAGCAGTTCCCGCTCATAGACCGCACCTTTGCCAAGTTCGGCGTGCAGGTGGTGCACGAGAACGGCTGGAGCCACACGGTGGTCGATGGCCCGTTGAAGGTGCGCGAGCCTTTCACGAAGAACATCCTGCAAAAGATCGAAGCCGCGCCCTGGCCTTATTTGCCGGTCGACCTGCTGCCCATCTTTGTCGCCCTGGGCGTAAAGGCCGAAGGCAGCGTGATGTACTGGAACAAGGTCTATGAAGGCGCGATGGGCTGGACGAGTGAGCTCTCAAAGTTCGGTGCCCACGCCTTTCAAAGCGACCCGCACCGCATCATCACCTTCGGCGGCAAACCACTCGCGCCGGCCGAGGTTGAAAGCCCCTACATCATCCGCGTGGCGATTGCGCTGTTGATGCTGGCGGCCAGCATCCCGGGCAAGAGCACCATCAAGAACGCCACGCCGGTGCGCCGCGCGCACCCGCGGTTTGCCGAGAACATCCGCAACCTGGGCGCTCAAATTGAGTGGGTTGAGGGTGACTGAAGCGATGAGCAGCCTTGCAGGCCATCGCCCGCAGACGCTGGGCGAAGAGATCGCCAACGCCATCAGCCACGGCCTGGGCGCTTTGCTGGCGGTGGCCGCGCTGCCGCTGCTGGTGTGGCAGGCCGCGCGGCTGGGCACGGCGGCCGACGTGGTCGGCGCCTGCGTCTTCGGTGCCAGCCTGCTGCTGCTGTACGGCACGTCCGCGCTGTACCACGCGCTGCCGGCGGGCACCGCCAAGCGCTGGTTCAATCGCCTGGACCACGCGGCCATCTACGTGCTCATCGCGGGCAGCTACACGCCCTTCACTTTGGGTGTTCTGCATGGCGCCTGGGGCTGGTCGCTGTT
>JANMJI010000029.1:0-14775 GCA_031371275.1 Betaproteobacteria bacterium | reverse complement strand
ATCATGCGTCTCCAACGTGGCTGCCCCGCGTGAGCGGGGATGGGCCCAGGTCAAGCTCGAAGCCCTGGAACAGTTCGCGGGCTGCCCCGCGTGAGCGGGGATGGGCCCTCATCGCACAAGCGCTCAATCAGTCTGCGGTGGGCTGCCCCGCGTGAGCGGGGATGGGCCCTTGCGTTGTGTCTCATCGCTGCGACGGTTCTGGGCTGCACCGCGTGAGCGGGGATGGGCCCGCGAATTTGCTTTTGGAACTGGCCGCGAAGTGGGCTGCCCCGCGTGAGCGGGGATGGGCCCGACATGACGCTCCAAAAAGAGCAGATCGACGTGGCTGCCCCGCGTGAGCGGGGATGGGCCCTGGTTTGATGAGATGGTCACAGCACCCGGCGTGGCTGCCCCGCGTGAGCGGGGATGGGCCCGCCTGGGACCCGAAGACCGGCGCGCCGATGAAGGCTGCCCCGCGTGAGCGGGGATGGGCCCGATGTCGGCCTTGCTTTCAAGCGCCGCCGTCTGGCTGCCCCGCGTGAGCGGGGATGGGCCCAGTAGAGGCGGGCACCGCGGTAACTTTCAGTGGGCTGCCCCGCGTGAGCGGGGATGGGCCCGAAGGCTGGGAGCGCGTGCAGTCTCTGCACAAGGCTGCCCCGCGTGAGCGGGGATGGGCCCGCGTGCTGGGAAACGTCGAAGAATTCACCAACGGCTGCCCCGCGTGAGCGGGGATGGGCCCCCGGTCACGATCACGGTTGTGGCAGCGCTGCCGGCTGCCCCGCGTGAGCGGGGATGGGCCTTTGGCCCGTGGATGGTTGCTCACGGCGCTGGCGGCTGCCCCGCGTGAGCGGGGATGGGCCCCGATGACCCCGACAGCTACAGCGAAGACGACAGGCTGCCCCGCGTGAGCGGGGATGGGCCCCAGCGTGTCAAGCCCCCTATGCAGCCTGCGTAGGCTGCCCCGCGTGAGCGGGGATGGGCCCGCAGCCAAGGCGCTCAATCTTTCTTCAGGAGCGGCTGCCCCGCGTGAGCGGGGATGGGCCCCTTTCTGCCGCGTGCGATTTGCACCAGTGTCGGGCTGCCCCGCGTGAGCGGGGATGGGCCCAGTGCAGGACTCTCTGCAAATTCTGGAGCGCGGGCTGCCCCGCGTGAGCGGGGATGGGCCTTGACCGGAGCCGATGATGTCCAGGCGCCTTGTGGCTGCCCCGCGTGAGCGGGGATGGGCCCTGCCGCTGGCCCACGCAGATGCCGTTGCCATTGGCTGCCCCGCGTGCAAGAGCTGGAAGCCGCCACCACCGACGGCTGCCCCGCGTGAGCGGGGATGGGCCCCCGCGCGTGGGTACCGTGCCCGTAGACGTGGTGGGTGCCCCGCGTGAGCGGGGATGGGCCCGTGTTTTAGACCTATTCACCCGGATTTATCTAGGCTGCCCCGCGTGAGCGGGGAGGGGCCCGTGTTTTAGACCTATTCACCCGGATTTATCTAGGCTGCCCCGCGTGAGCGGGGATGGGCCCGCATCTCCCGCCGCTGTCGTGTTGGGCAGGAAGGCTGCCCCGCGTGAGCGGGGATGGGCCCGAGTTCGCGGTCGCAGGTGATGGTGGTTTGCTGGCTGCCCCGCGTGAGCGGGGATGGGCCCGCAGAGTGCAGGGGGACCGAACAGCCATGACAGGCTGCCCCGCGTGAGCGGGGATGGGCCCGGCACCGCTTACGTGGTGCGCGACGTGATGGTGGCTGCCCCGCGTGAGCGGGGATGGGCCCTTGAAGTAAATGGTCTGGCCGATGTAGCTGATGGCTGCCCCGCGTGAGCGGGGATGGGCCCGCCCAGGCCGACCCGGCGGGCGGCATCACCTAGGCTGCCCCGCGTGAGCGGGGATGGGCCCCAGTCGTCGTCCAGGTCATACACCGGGGTGGTGGGCTGCCCCGCGTGAGCGGGGATGGGCCCCCGTCAACAATCGCCATGACCGCCGAGCGCAAGGCTGCCCCGCGTGAGCGGGGATGGGCCCGGAAAGTCCGCCGACGGAACTGCGACCCACACGGCTGCCCCGCGTGAGCGGGGATGGGCCCGACGGAGCGCGTAATTTTTACGTGGCGCTGATGGCTGCCCCGCGTGAGCGGGGATGGGCCCCACAGTCCCGGGGCCGGAGCCGTATCGTGCGCGGCTGCCCCGCGTGAGCGGGGATGGGCCCAGCGCATCAATCGGATCGGTGTCCTTGCGTGGGGCTGCCCCGCGTGAGCGGGGATGGGCCCTGAGCGAGTTTGCAATCAGCGTTTGGTGCGATGGCTGCCCCGCGTGAGCGGGGATGGGCCCGGCCAGCGCGTGGGCTACCTGGAGGTGTACCAGGCTGCCCCGCGTGAGCGGGGATGGGCCCGACAGGTGACGCCATGGGTGCCCTGCTTAAACGGCTGCCCCGCGTGAGCGGGGATGGGCCCGGCACCACGCGGGCGACGGATATCAGTCTGCAGGCTGCCCCGCGTGAGCGGGGATGGGCCCGAGGGCTGGCTGGCCGACAGCTTCGCGCAAATGGCTGCCCCGCGTGAGCGGGGATGGGCCCCACCGCATGGGGTCAATCGTGGGCCACGGTAAGGCTGCCCCGCGTGACCGGGGATGGACCCATCCCGCTGCGCGTGGTGACGGTGCAAGGGGACACTGCCCCGGAATGCGCTACCAGTTTCACGAACCAGCGGCCGGCCCAGCGAGGCTGCCTCGCGCAAGCCACAGTGGGGCAATACTTACCCGATCTGTCCCGTTGTCCGGCTCGAGTCGTGTACCGCAACTCGGAGTAGATCGTCTCAAAGCTCGGACGAGGAGTCTCGAGCGGGCGCGACAGGGACCGTCATCACTCAACATATCCGTGGCATGGCCGCGGAAGTTGCCGCAGCCTCAGGTCTTGGCCTTGTGCAGCGTGCCCGCATCGGCCCGCCGCGTGTGCAGGTTGAAGGTGGCGCCCTGCGTCAGTATGTGCAGCTTCACGCCCAGCAGGCACACCGGCCGGCCTTCGTTCACCGTGTCCATCGAAGAAAACTGCACCTCGGCCGCGTCGACCACCGTGATGCCGCCCGAGCCTTCCACATGCACGGTGTTGTCGGGGGCGATGAAAGCCGCCGTGTCTTCGTCCAGGCCAATGCCCACCGCGAAGGGGTTGTAGGCCAAGGCTGTCAACAACCGCCCCAGCCTGTCGCGCTGGCGAAAGTGCTGGTCGATGATGAAGCGGTTGGTCAGCCCGATGCCCGGCGCCAGGCGTACGCTGCCGGCCACGGGCGTGCTGCCTTCGTCACCGAAGGCGATCATGTGTTCGCTGATGAAGGCCGCACCGGCGCTGGTGCCGGCCACGGGCACGCCGCTGGCGTTCAATTGCCTGACGGCGCGTGCCACCGAAGTGCCCCCCAGCAGCGTGCCCAGCCGCAACTGGTTGCCGCCGGTGAAGAACACGCCGCTGGCTTGTTGCAAGCGCGCCAGCCGGCCGGGTTCTTCACAGTCGCGGCGGGTGTCGAAGTCCAGCGACGTGACGCGCCCCGCGCCCAGTTCAGTGAAGATGCGTTCGTAGCGCGGCCCGGTGCTGCGCATCTGGCTGGCGGTGGGGATGACCACGATGTCGGCGCTGCGCCCACCGGCCAATTGCACAAAGCGCTGCAATATCTGCGGTGAATTTTCTTTTTCCTCGGCGCCGCCGATGGGGATGATCCACCCCCGCTGGCTGCCTTCGGCCACCTTGCTGGCGCACATGCATCAAGCCCTTTGTTCTGTGGCCGCGATGATGCCAGGGCGCCCCGGGGTGTTCCTGGGGTCGGGCGCTGCGGCGCTGTGTTGGAATTCGGGCCTGCCCACAGCGCCGAAAGACCACCATGCACAGCCCCCTTGCCGCCAGCCTGCGCCTGTTCACCGTCACGGCCCTGGCCCTGCTGCTGCACGCCGGGGCCGGGGCCCAGACCAAGCCGCTGCTGAAGCAGCCGGGGGTAGAACCTGTCAGCTCGGCGATCTACATCGGCAACAGTTTTTTCTACTACAACAACAGCCTGCACGGGCACGTCGGGCAGCTCGTGGCTGCGGGCCGGCCGGTGCCCAGCTACCGCGGTGTGTCTGTCACCATCAGCGGTTCGGGTTTTGACTGGCACGATGTTGATTCGTACTTTCGTCCTGATGCGGTGTCGCGCTACTCCTTCGACAGCGACAACAACATCAGATTCAACAAGCCCGGCGAACGCCTGTTCGACGTGGCGGTGTTGATGGATTGCAGCCAGTGTCCCATCCACCCGACGCTGAAAACCGTCTTCATCGACTACGCCAAGAAGCACGCCGATACGGTGCGCAGACATGGCGCCAAGCCAGTGTTCTTCATGTCCTGGGCCTATGCCGACAAGCCCGAGATGACGGCCCAGTTGGCCGAGGCCTACACCGTGGCCGGCAATGCCAACCAGGCCATGGTCATCCCGGTGGGCCTGGCGTTTGCACGCGCCATTGCCAGCAAGCCCGAGCTGAACCTGTACGCGCCCGACAAACGCCACCCCAGCCTGGCCGGCACCTACCTTGCGTCTTGCACGGTGTACGCGGCGCTGTTCGGCCGTTCGCCCGTGGGCCTGGCCTACACCGCGGGGCTGGACGAAAACACCGCCCGCCACCTGCAAACGGTGGCCTGGGAAACGGTGCTGGCTTACTTCAAGCCGTGACGCGTGCGCAGGCCCGGCACAACGCCGGGCCCCGCGCGGCGCCACCGTTCAGTCGATCTTCGCCCCCGAAGCCTTCACCACCTGCGCCCACTTCCTGGTCTCGGCGTCGATGAACTGCGCAAAGGCCGCAGGCGCCATGCCGCCGGGTATGGCGCCTTGCGACAGCATGCGGTCTTTGACTGTCGGCAGGGCCAGCGCCTTGGCGGTTTCTTGTTGAATGCGCAGCACCACATCGGCCGGTGTGCCGGCCGGGGCCAGCAGGCCGAACCACGAACTGGCTTCGTAGTTGCGCAGCAGCAAGCCGCCGCTTTCGGCCACCGTGGGCACTTCGGGCAGCGCGCCAGAACGCTGGCCGCTGGTCACCGCCAAGGCCTTCAGCTTGCCGCTCTTGATGTGCGGCAGCGCACTGGGCAGGTTGTCGAACATCAGGTCGACATTGCCGGCGATGAGGTCGATCAACGCCGGGCCGGAACCACGGTAGGGCAGGTGCAGCATGAAGGTGCCGGTCATGCTCTTGAACAGTTCTGCAGACAGGTGAATGGACGTGCCGTTGCCCGAACTGGCCACGTTCAGCCGGCCCGGGTGGGCCTTGGCCGCACGTATCAAATCAACCGTGGTGTTGACGTTGTACTTCTGCGCCGAAGCCGGGTTCATGACGACGACGTTGGGCACGCCGGCCACCAGGGTGATGGGCGCGAAGTCCTTGATCGGGTCGTAAGGCATCTTCGGATACAGGCTGACGTTGATGGCGTGCGTGCCCACCGTGCCCATCAGCAGCGTCAGGCCGTCGGCCGGGCTCTTGGCCACCTCGGCCGCGCCGCTGTTGCCACCGGCGCCGGGTTTGTTGTCGACCACGAAAGGCTGGCCGAACACGCGTTGCAGTTCGGGTGCGATGGCGCGGGCCAGGATGTCGGTGGTGCCACCAGCAGCAAAAGGCACCACGATGCGCACCGGCTTGCCGGGCCAGCCGGCCTGGGCGCGGGCCCACGAAGGCAACAGCGGCAGGGTGGCGGCGGCAAGCAGTTGGCGGCGGTTGGGCATGGCGCGGGGTCCTTGGCAATGAAGCCCAGAGTTTGCTGCCGCCCATGGCCCGTGCAGGGCGGGGCCTACCCTAGAGCTTCAACTCCAGCCGCAGCTGCCAGTTGATGTAGCTGGGCCCATTGCCGCGCAGCGTGGTGCGTTCGGTGGCGCCGCTGGCCACGACGTTGTCGCTGACGCTGGTGTTGGCGTAATCGCGCGGGTGCAGGTTGCTGCCCAGCAGGCGCAGGGCGGTGGCGGGGTTGAAGGTCCACAGCGCGTAGGCGTCCCAGACCTGTTTGGTGGTCACGGTGTTGGTCAGGTTGGTGTCGTCGCGCGTGGTGTAGCCCGGCACCCAATTCAGGTTAGCGCCCAAAGTGAGTGGCAGGCTGCGCAACCGATAATCGCCGCCGAAATTGGCGCTGGCCTTGGCCTGCTGGTCGAGCCGGTTGTCGGGGCCGGGCACGGCCTGCACTTTGGATGTGTAGACCGACAGGTTGCTGCGCAACTCGATCGGCGTCGCGCCGCTGACGAGCTGGTCGAGCCTGAACTTGGCTTCCAGTTCCAGCCCCGACGTGGTCGCGTCGCCGATGTTCTGGGTGCGCCGCACATAGCGCTCGAACATGCTCCAGCTGACCTGCTCTTTGGTCACCACGCCGCGCATCAGGTTGCTGATGTTGCGGTGGAAGAAGTTGGCGCTGAGCACGCCGCCGGCGTCCAGATAACGTTCCACGGCAATGTCAATGCCAGTCGCCAATTCGGGCTTCAGCTTGGGGTTGCCGGCGCTGTCTGGGCTGGTGGGGGTGTTGCTGCCCAGCAGCGGGTCGTAGTCGCGGTTGATGCTGGGCCGCGCGATCAAGGTGCCCAGCGCCGGGCTGCGGTAGCTGCGCGTCAGGCTGAAGCGCACCTGGTCCCGGCCCTTGGGGTCGGGCTTCCAGACGGCGTGCAGCAGCGGTGTCCAGACGCTGCTGCGGTTGCTGGGGCGCTCTTGGGCGGATGAAGTGTCGCCACTGTCGCCGCGGGTGTTGATGCCTTCCCAGCGCAGCCCCGCGTGGGCCGCCCAGTGCGGGTTGATGGCCCACTCATCTTGCGCGTAAGCCGCCAGGCGCAGTGAACTGGCGGCCAGGTTGTCGCCAAAGCCGGCGAGCAGCGAATTGCCGTCTTGCAGGTTGGTGCGGGTTTCGGTGCGGCGCGCCGTGTCGATCTCGCCGCCACCGACCAGGCTGTGCTCGCCGCCGCTTTCAGTGCCGCCGCCCACGCCCGATGCTTTCAGGTTCAGGTTCAGCGATTTCTCGCGCGCCTGGCTGTGGTCTTTCAAAGTCCGCAGCGGGGCGCTGCCACCGTTGTTGAATTCGCTGCGCAGCGTGTCGCTGACCGAGCTGAACATGCCGCCGCCGCCGTTCAATTCCAGCCGCACCGGGCCCGCGCGCTGGCGCCATTGGCCGCCCAGGCGGGCGTTCGTGAACTGGCTGTCGGTGAGGCTGCTGCCGAAGTCGTACAGGCCCGGCGTGCCGATGCGGCTGAGCGTTTTTTCGAGGCGGAAGTTGCTCTGGTTGCGGGCTTCGGTGTGGAAGATCGAAGGCATCAGCGCCAGGCTGTCGCCGCTGCCTTGCTCGCCGCCCAGGCGCCATTGCAGCCGGCCCGTCAGGTTGGCGCCGGTGCGGGATTCGCTGCTGGTGCTGCGCCCGGTGCGGTCTTCGAGCAGCGTGCCGGTGGCCATGTCGCTGACGGTGGTGCGTGCGGTGCTGCTGTTTTCGCGGTGCGGCTTGAAGGCCGAGCCTGAGAGGTTGTAGATGAGGTCGCCCACGCTGTCGTTGTGGGTCCAGTTGATGCCCGGGCTGAACTGGCCGTTCTCGTAGCCAAAGCCCAGCCGCAGGTCGTTCAGGCGCCGTTTGAAGCCTTCGCGGGTGACGATGTTGATGGTGCCGGCAATCGCCCGCGCGCCGGTCTCGGCGGTGGGCGCACGCAGGATTTCAATGCGTTCGACCTGTTCTGGCGTCAGGCTTTCCAGGCTGAAGCCGGGCGGGATGCGCTGGCCGTCGATCAACAGTTGCGTGAAGCCATTGCCCAGCCCGCGCAGCCGCGGCGGGCCACCGCGGCCAGGTGCACCGGGCGTGCTGACGCCGGGCAGGCGGCGCAGCACTTCACCGACGGTGGCGTCACCGAATTTGTCGATCTCTTCGCGGCCGATGACGATCTTCGCGGCGGTCGACTGGCGGCGTTGTTCGGTGTCGCTGTCACGGCCGCCGGTAATTTCGATGCGCTGCGTCGGTGTGGTGGGCGCTGGCGGCGGCACAGCCCGCGGCGGTGCCGATGCCGCCCGTGCGGGCGCCGATGCAGGGGTCGATGCAGCCCGTGCCGGGGCCGATGCGGCGGGGGCTGCGGGCCGTGCTTCGGTGGTGCTTTGTTGGGCAGCGGCGGCGCTGCTGGCCAAGCTGATACAGGACGCCAGGCAGGGCGCCAGAGCGTGGCGCAGGATCAAAGGCAAAGACATGCGTGGGATTGTCAGCGCAGCCACAAAAGGTTTCTGGCGGCGGCGGCTGATTTGCGTTTCTTCACCCGTGCATCACCCTTGCATCACCCGGCGTTGCATCGGGGCCTGCATCCGTTCTGGCCATCGGCGGGGCTGACATGAGCTTGACAACTTCCGCGTTGTCGGGCCATGCCGCAAGGCGGCTGGCACAAGGCGCACGGGCCCCGCACAATCCCGGTTGCCGCACCGGCTTGTCTGCTTGTTTGCAAGAGGAAACGTTCATGAAAACCCGCGCAGCCGTGGCCTGGAAGGCCGGCGCCCCGCTGACGATTGAAACCGTTGACCTGCAAGGCCCGCGCGCCGGCGAGGTGCTGGTGGAAATCAAGGCCACCGGCATCTGCCACACCGACCAGTACACCTTGAGCGGTGCCGACCCCGAAGGCCTGTTCCCGGCCATCCTGGGCCATGAAGGCGCCGGCGTGGTGCTGGAAGTGGGGCCGGGTGTCACTTCGCTGAAGCAGGACGACCATGTCATACCGCTGTACACGCCCGAATGCCGGCAGTGCAAGTTCTGCCTCAGCCGCAAGACCAATTTGTGCCAGCAGATACGCGCCACGCAAGGCAGGGGTTTGATGCCCGACGGCACATCGCGCTTTTCCATCGATGGCAAACCCATCCTGCATTACATGGGCACCAGCACCTTTGCCAACCACATCGTGGTGCCGGAAATTGCACTCGCCAAGATTCGCAAAGATGCGCCTTTCGACAAGGTCTGCTACATCGGCTGCGGCGTCACCACCGGCGTCGGCGCAGTCATCTTCAGCGCCGGCGTTGAAGCCGGTGCCAACGTCGTGGTGTTCGGCCTGGGCGGCATCGGGCTCAACGTGATTCAGGGCGCGCGCATGGTGGGCGCCGACAAGATCATCGGCATCGACCTGAACCCGGCGCGCGAGGCGATGGCGCGGCAGTTCGGCATGACGCATTTCATCAACCCGAAAGACACACCGAATGTGGTCGACGCGATCGTTCAGCTGACCGACGGCGGCGCCGACTACAGCTTCGAATGCATCGGCAACACGACGACGATGCGCCAGGCGCTGGAGTGCTGCCACAAGGGCTGGGGCCGCAGCCTCATCATCGGCGTGGCCGCCGCGGGGCAGGAAATTGCCACCCGCCCTTTCCAGCTCGTGACAGGCCGCAAGTGGGAAGGTTCGGCCTTCGGTGGCGCCCGCGGCCGCACCGACGTGCCCAAGATCGTCGACTGGTACATGGACGGCAAGATCAGCATCGACCCGCTCATCACGCACACGCTGAAACTGGAAGAGATCAACCACGGGTTCGAGCTGATGCACCGCGGCGAGAGCATCCGTTCGGTGGTCGTGTTTTAAGGGCCGCGCCGTGATCTTCGAAGTGCTCAGTGAACACGCCTGCTTCGGCGGCGTGCAGGGCTACTACAAACACGCTTCCACGGTGATTGGCCTGCCGATGCGCTTTGGCGTCTACCGGCCGCCGCAGGCCCAGGCCGGGCCAGTGCCGGTGCTGGTGTACCTGGCCGGTTTGACTTGCAACGAAGAAACCTTTGCCACCAAGGCCGGCGCACAGCGCGTGGCGGCGCAACTGGGCCTGATGCTCGTCACGCCCGATACCAGCCCGCGCGGCACTGGCGTGGCAGGCGCCGATGCAGCCTGGGATTTCGGCACCGCCGCCGGTTTTTATCTGGACGCGACGCAGGCCCCGTGGGCCCACCATTGGCGCATGGAAAGCTACATCACCGGCGAGCTGCCGGCGGTGCTGGCGCAGCACTTTCCGGTGCGCGAAGACCAGGGCCTGGCGATGGGCGTGTTCGGTCATTCGATGGGTGGCCATGGCGCGTTGACGCTGGCGCTGCGCCACCCGGGGCTGTTCCGCAGCGTGTCGGCCTTCGCACCCATTGCCGCGCCGCTGCGCTGCCCGTGGGGTGTGAAGGCCTTCAGCGGCTACCTGGGCGCTACGGATCAAGACCGCAAGACCTGGGCTGCGCACGACGCCACGGCCTTGATCGAAGCCGGCGCGCGCTGCCCGCCATTGCTCATCGACCAGGGCGAGGCTGACAAATTCCTGGCCGAACAACTGCTGCCCCAGCGCTTCGAGGCCGCCTGCCGTGACGCCGGCCAGCCCTTGCGCCTGCGCCGCCATGCGGGCTACGACCATGGATACTTCTTCATCGCCAGCTTTGTCGAAGACCACCTGCGGCACCACGCCGTGGCGTTGAAGAGCTAGCGTCCAAAATGCACGTCAGCGACTTGCGTCAGCGTCTGCGCGCCCTGGGGGCGCTGCCGCTGCACGAAGAACGCGTGCTGCGCCGCTGGGCGATGGCGCAACCCCAGGAAGGCGGACGCCGCCAATTGCAGAACTTTCTGCCGCAGGCGCTGCGCGCCGAACTGCCGAATATCACAAATGAGCTGACAGGCCTGGCACGGCTGCAAAGCCAGCACCCGGGTGAAGACGGTTCGGCAAGGCTGCTGGTGGCCCTGCGCGACGGCCAGCAGGTGGAAAGCGTGCTGCTGCCCCCGAACCGGACTCAGGGTTTGTGTGTCAGCACGCAGGTCGGCTGCGCCGTGGGCTGTGTGTTCTGCATGACCGGGCAGGGCGGCTTGGTGCGCCAAATGGGCAGCGCCGAAATCGTCGCCCAGGTGGTGTTGGCACGCGGCCTGCGCCCGGTGAAGAAGGTCGTCTTCATGGGCATGGGCGAGCCCGCGCACAACCTGGAAGCGGTTCTGGAAGCCATCGAATTGCTGGGCACCGGCGGCGCCATCGGTCACAAGAATCTGGTCTTCAGCACGGTGGGTGACCCGCGCGTGTTCGAGCGTCTGCTTGACCCAAAACATGGGCGTGTGAAACCGGCGCTGGCGTTGAGCCTGCACACCAGCAAGCCGGCATTGCGCGCCCAACTGCTGCCCCGCGCACCGCGCTTCGACCCGCAAGACCTGGTCGCTGCTGGCGAACATTACGCCCGCGCCACCGGCTATCCCATCCAGTACCAGTGGACGCTGATTGAAGGCGTCAACGACGGGGCCGACGAGATCGAAGGCATCGTGCGTTTGCTGGCCGGCAAGTACGCGCTGATGAACCTGATTCCCTACAACACCGTTCCCGGCCTGGCCTTCAAGCGACCGAGTTGGGAGCGTGCTGCAGAGATGGCGCGCACGCTGCACCGCCGCGGCATCTTGACCAAGCTGCGGCAGTCGGCCGGGCAGGATGTGGACGCCGGCTGCGGGCAGTTGCGGGCCCGGGTGGTGGCTGTGCCAGTGAAGTTTGTTCGGCCGGCCAGTTAGCGAATACCCGGACCCCGGCCCGGGCCCGGCATCCCTAATTCAACGGACCTGTGCCGTTGACCATCGGGTGCAGTCGGGCGCATAACCCTCTGCCGCACACCGCGCGATGGAAGGAATCACATGGCCACCAAAAAAAGCACTGCCCCGCCGACCAAAACCGCCACCAAGTCTGCCGGCAAGCCGGTATTGACCGGACCGACGCCAGCCGCAGCCAAGCGTGCGATGGCCAGCGCACCAAGTGCCGAAGACCTGGACCTGCGCGACCGCATGAAGTCGGGGCCGCGCCGCCCAGCCGGGCCGCCGCTGACGGGTGACATCCCCACGCGGGCAGCCATGGACGCGCTGCGTACCGAGGTCGTCCCCGAGCCCACCACCCCAAGAAAACTCAAGGGAGGCAAGTAATCATGGCGCTGACATTGCTGCAAAACATCGGCCTGACGGACGCACAGTCCGGCCAGCGCACTTCAAGCATTTGCGAGCCCACCGCGGCCGCCAACGAACGCCAGTTGTTCATGACCGGCAACTGGTTCGCAAGCACCTCGAGCGACGCCGGCGCGAGCTGGACGCAGGTCGACCCCTTCACCCGGTTCCCGGCCACCGCTGGCGGTTTCTGCTGCGACCAGGTGGTGCTGTTCAACCCGCGGCACCGCATCTGGTTGTGGCTGTTGCAGTACTCGGGCGCAGCCAATGGCGAGAACATCTTCCGCCTGGCCGTCTGCCGGGAAGCGAGTTTCGGTAGCTGGTATTACTGGGACTTCTCGCCCCGCGGCCTGAACGCGACATGGACGGGCAACTGGTTTGACTACCCCGACATGGCGTTCACCAACGACCAGCTTTTCGTCACCTTCAACATGTTCAAAGTCGACGCCTGGCAGCGCGCGGTGGTGTTCAGGTTTCCGCTGGCCACATTGGCTTCGGCAGGCACGCTGGGCTACCGCTGGTGGCAGACCAACGCCAACGGCTCGATTCGCCTTTCCCGCGGCGCGGCGGCCACCATGTACATGGGCAGCCACAACTCGGTCAGCCAGATAAAGGTCTTGCAGTGGGCCGACAGTGCCACCACGGTCAGCAGCACCGATGTCAACGTGCGCCCCTGGCTGGCCGGCGCCTACAACGCGCCAGGCCCGGGGGGCGTGAACTGGCTGGGCCGGCTGGACCAGCGCATCACCGGCGCCTGTGTCGGCGCTGGCACGCTGAGCTTCATGTGGTCTGCCAACCGCGACGGCAGCCATCCGCTGCCCTACGTGCGGGTGGTGCGTTTGCGCGAGACGACGAAGGCCTTGATCGACGAGCCCGACATCTGGAGCCGCACCTCTGCCTGGGCCTACCCGGCCGCGGCCACCAATGCCGCGGGCGCCATCGGCATCAGTGCTTTCTATGGCGGTGGCACGCGCCACCCTGGCCATGTGGTGGGCACGCTGACGGCCGCCGGCGCCTGGGACACCGTGCTTTCGGCCACCAGCACGCACAGCCCGCCCAACATGGCCTGGGGCGACTACCTGTCTTGCGTGCAGCACCAGGCCAGCACAGCGCAGTGGGTGGCGTCGGGCTACACCCTGCAAGGCGGTGTCGAGCGCCGAAACATCGAACCCCGCTACGTTCGCTTCCGCCAGTGAAAGGGACACCACCATGTACAGCCTGATTGCACGTAGGTCCCCCAAAGAACTGCTGATTCGGCAGGCACCGACCCTGCTGGCCGCGCTGGCCATTGCAGAGATGTTCTACAAATGGCACAGCTTCTTGCTGGAAGCCGGCGGCTTTCTCGTCACCTGGTTTGTGCTGGATGCGGCGGTGCATGGGGTCGAGGCCGCCGTGCGGGGCCGGGGCCGCGCGCGGCGCGCTCCGGACTAAAACTTTCCAGTCAACCCGCCACCCACACCGCTACACCTTGCAGTTAGGTGCCGGCTGGTCCAGCGCCGGCACCACCACGCGCTGCATCACATTTTCCGTGCCCTTGGCTTCACGCAGGTACAGGTTGTGGATGGGGTTGTGCGCCGCATTGAAGCTCAAGGGCCCGCGCGGGCTGTCCAGCTTGGCCGCACTCATGGCCTTCAACATTTCGGCGCGCTTGCCCGTCACGTCACCCCCCGCGGCTTTCACGCCCGCGATGAAGAGTTGTGCGGCGTCGTAACCCTGCACCGCAAACACGTCGGGTGTGGCGCCGTTGTAGGCCTTTTTGTAGGCCGCGATGAAGCGCTGGTTGGTGGGCGTATTGATGCCGTCGGCGTAGTGCAGCACCGTCTGCAGGCCTTGCGCTGACGTGCCTTGTGCAGCCAGCGTGCCTTCAGTGATAAATGCGCCGTACAGGGCGATCTTGCCCTTCAGGCCCGCGGCTTCATAGTCCTTGGTGAACTTCACCTGGCCGGCACCGGCCACGAAGACGTACACCGCGTCAGGCTTGATGCCGGCCAGCTCGGTCAGTAGCGGTTGGAACTCGACATTGGGGAAGGGCAGCGACAGCTCCTTCAACACCTTGCCGCCGGCCTTCTCGAACGCCTCTTTGAAGCCCGCCACGCTCTCGTTGCCGGCGGCGTATTTCCAGCTGATGGCCACCGCCGTCTTGTGCTTTTCGGCCATCAGGCGGCCGGTGGCGTAACCCGGCTGCCAGTTGCTGAACGACGTGCGAAAGATGTGCGGCGAACACAGGCTGTCGGTCAGGTCATCGGCGCCGGCGTTGGGAATGATCATCAAGGTCTTGGTGTCGCGCGCCACTTTGGCCATGGCCAGTGCCACGCCCGAATGCACGGTGCCGACCATCACATCGACCTTGTCGCGCTTGACCAGCTTGTTGGCGTTGTCGGTGGCCTTGGCGGGGTCGCTTTCATCGTCCACGGTCAGGTACTCGACCTCGCGCCCGGCCAGCAGCGGGCCCTGTTCGCTGACGGCCAGCTTGAAGCCGTTGCTGATGGCCTTGCCCAGTTCGGTGAAGGTGCCCGAGTAGGGCAGCATCAGGCCCACACGCAGCTTGTCGGCGGCGTGCGCGGCGGGGGCCCAGGCGAACGCGAACGCGGTGGTGACGGCTGCGGCCAGGGGCAGCAAACGGTGGGTCAAACCTTGGGTCAGGCGGTGGTTCAGGCCGTGGGTCAGGCCGTGGGTCATGCAGTGGGTCTTGTTCGTCATCGTCATCTCTCCGTGGGTGTGTGGTGTCGTGTCAGATGAAGACCGAGCCGCCGTCAACGGCGATGGTCTGCCCGGTGATGAAGGCCGAGCCCTCGCCGGCCAGGAACAGCAGCGCGCCGACCAGATCGGCCGGCACCTGGTCGCGCTGGATGGACCGGCTGGTGCGCCGCGCAGCGTCGCCGATCTTGTCGTGCAGGCCGGCTTCCAGC